>JBBRHB010000462.1:0-4631 GCA_038223355.1 Chloroflexales bacterium | reverse complement strand
CCGACATCATGATCACACGTCAGTTGGTAAGGTGCCCATCTGGCGAAACAAAAACGCGGGCGGACATCGCGAAGGATGTTGCACGCGTCGACGTTTCGTTGTGATGACAGGGGCCAGATTTGCATCCGACCGTCCTGCGGTCCAGAGAATACTACATCAGACCGGCCGGCTTGTCAAGCTGGAGGAATGAGCAATGTCGCCTCTGTTGTATCGTGGCTGGGAGCCCGAAAGCCCTTCTCACGACACCGCCAGGAAAGAACTTCCTGACGACGAGCGTGAGTATACCAAGGCTCTTCACTCCTGTCAAATCGATCCGTGACGTTTTTCGAGCAAGGTTTCAAGCTTAGCCCACACAGTATCAACCTCAACGTTGCGCATGCACTGGCCAGCACATGGACAGTCGGCCGGCGCAGTGCCATTTTGAAAGCAGGGACTACTAGGTGTGGGGTACCAAGCAAAGGTGCCAAGCGGGGAATATGGGCCATACATTTGTGGATCACTGGGGCCAAAGATAGCAATGGTCGGTGTACCAACGGCGCACGCCAAGTGCATCATACCCGTATCGTGGCCGAGGAAGAGATCGGCGGACTTAATGAGGGCGGCAAGAACAGTCCAGTCCCATTGCTTGACCCAAACCGATGCGTGCATGCGCATTTGAGCAGTCACCGCATCGATCGCTGCTTGATCGCTCGGTGCCCCTACCAGTACCACGGTCGCGGCGTGATCCAGTACAAGCCGGTCGGCAATGATTGCCCAGCGCTCGGGTAGCCAACGTTTACGTTGGAACGTCATGCCTGGATTAGCGCCACCACCGGGATGTAGGATCACGAACGGCCCCGCTTCTTTCGCGGTAGGCAGCGATGCTCGAAGCGTTGTTGCCTCAACTTCGGCATTGGATAGGACAAAAAAGTGGAGCTGGCGTGGTATCTGTGTGATCCCAACCGGATGGCCAAGCATGCTATAGAGCTCGGCCTCGTGCAACACAGAAGCGACCACCGGTACCGGATGAGTGTAGCCCCAGCCGCGTCCTGTACTATCCAAGCCGATGCGCACCGGAATGGCGGCCAGGGCGACTAGGCCACTAAGGAGTGGAGAGCGGTCGGGGACAAAGACCATATCGAAGCGGCGCAGCCGGAGCGCACGGAGCATGGCAGTGAGCGTGCTTGGCGTCCAGCGTTCAGGAATGGTCCACACAGCATCGAGATCGCGGCTCGTCGCTACCATGGGACGTGACCAGGGGCCAACGGCATAGGTGAGATGGGCCAGGGGATAGCGCAGTCGCAGCGCATGGACGAGTGGTGTAGTGAGAAGCACATCGCCCAAACAACATGGCTTGAGAATCAAAATACGCGCAGGGCGCATGGGGATGGAAATAGATCGCGACCGGAAGCGGCCCAATAGCTTTGTGAGAGCACTTACCAGCCACGTTCTGACGACGGCAGGCTTATTTATCACCGGGCGTATTGCCAATCGCAAATGTGAACTCAGCCTCAGCGGCAACCTCACCATCAACCTGCGCAAGGCCTTTGCCTTTACCAATGGAACCACGTAGCTTATCAAGGGAGACATTAAGGTGCAACGTATCGCCCGGCTTAACCGGCCGCCGGAAACGGGCGTTCTCGATGCGGGCAAAGAAGACGAGCTTACCCTGGTAGACGGGCTGGTGCAAGATGGCAACTGCTCCTACCTGCGCAAGCGCCTCAATGATCAGGACACCCGGCATAATAGGTTGGCCCGGGAAATGGCCGACAAAAAAGGGTTCGTTGATCGTGACCTGCTTTAAGCCAATAGCGTGGACATTATCAATTTCAAGAATACGGTCAACCAATAGGAAAGGCGGCCGGTGCGGAATAATTGCCATGATTTCTTCGGTTGTGAGCATGCGTACCTCTTTTGAGATGATTATAGCAGTGGCAGAGCGTATGCTACACTCCGCACGGAACGTGCAGATCGAGGAGTATGTGCGGTAAGTATGCGGATTGCGATTAACGGTATGTTCTGGGCTGAGCCACATGTGGGCAGTGGTCAATATCTGCATAATCTCATACAGCAGTATGCGGTCATGGATAGCCGCGACAAATTCGTGCTAGTAATACCCCGCTTCCGACAGGTACAGAAGCCGCGGCTGCGTGGCATTCAGAGCGTCATGATGCCAACGCCCTTCGATCACTCGAACACGAACCTGGCTAAGGCATGGTTCGAGCAGATCGCGCTCCTCCAGGTCGCCCATAAAATACGGGCTGAAGTGCTACACGTACCCTATTTTGGACCACCGCTGCGCACCAATATTCCGACGGCCGTATCTGTTCTTGATCTTATCCCAGTGCTGCTGCCCCCTTATAAAGGAGGTCGACTGGTCCAAGGCTACATGCGATTGGCGACGGCCGGCTGTAAGCGAGCACGCTCGATCATCGCCATCTCGCAGCACACCAAGCAAGATGTGATCGACCATCTGGGCATCCCAGCCGAACGGGTGGCGGTAACCTATCTCGCTGCCGGGCCACCGTACCAGCCACAAGCGCCTGAGTTGGTATTGGCGGTACGTGAGCGTTTTTGTATCCAGGGACCATATATCTACTACATAGGCGGCTTCGACGTACGTAAAAATGTTGCGCTCTTGATTCGCGCCTTTGCGGCACTGCTCCAACACCATCCCCAACCGATCCAATTAGTATTGGCCGGACGGCCAGTGGGCAGCGATCCCGTATTGTTTCCTGATATTCACCAAGTGATCCTGGACACAGGCGTCGCAGCCAATGTATTGCTGGTAGGCTCAGTGACCGAAGTAGAAAACGCGGCTTTGATGACGGGCTGTAGTGTATTCGTAGCACCTTCCCGATATGAAGGCTTTGGGCTTTCGCCGCTCTATGCGATGGCGTGTGGGGCGCCAGTAATCGCTGCTGCATCGACAAGTGTTGGTGAAGTAGTTGCCGATGGCGGGCGCTTAGTTGACCCAACCGATCAAGCAGCCTGGACTACCGCCCTTGGCGAGGTAACCAGTGACGAAGCTTATGGCCAACGTCTGCGACAAGCTGGGTTAGAACGCGCCCGTGCCTTCAACTGGCGCACAACGGCCGAGCAAACGGTTGCAGTATATCATGGGATGGTATAATCGTCGGCTATTGCAGGAGACTCCATGATGTATGCTCGCCGCTGGCGCGATTTCAACGTTTATTTAGCGCTCGGCGTGGTCGTGCTGTTGGGCTTCGGCCTGATGTTGGTCTGGAGTACCACGGTTGGGCAGCAGGCACAAAGCTACCGCATGTTCATAAACCACCTGAGATTTTTGGCGGTTGGTTTGGTGGGGCTCGTGACGCTGACAATCTTCGATTATCATAACTTTCGGCCACTGGCTAAACCCATTTATTTATTTGCATTGCTCTTGCTGGTGCTGGTAGCCACACTCGGTACAGTTCGCGATGGAGCGCGGACCGAGATTTTTGGCTTTCAGCCTTCTGAGCCGGCCAAGCTGATGTTAATAATCGCGCTGGCATCATGGTGGAGCGCACGGGCAGAGCAGCGTGAGGCCAACAGCTGGGTGACATTGGGCGGCTCTTTGGCGCTGGCCGGAGTACCATTGGTCATGGTGCTGTTACAGCCCGACCTTGGTACGGCGATGGTGATGGGCTGTATTTGGTTGACGATGGCCTGGAGTGCCGGTATGCGCTGGTTTCACTTGCTCGTGTTGGTCGTAGTCGCCATCCCGGTTGGGATGTTCGGCTGGCAGCATGTGCTAAAGCCTTACCAGCAAGCCCGGCTGGTAGCCTTTAACTACACGCAGGAGCAGGTTGACCGCATCTCTGATCCACAGATCAAGAAGTACGTCCAAAGTGTCTTGTATCAGACGGGGCATGCCGTTATTGCAATCGGACATGGTGGGTTATGGGGACAAGGCCTTAATAATGGTAGCCAAAGCCAGCGCAACTTCTTGCCGGTTAATTACACCGATTTCGTCTTCGCGACGGCCGGTGAAGAGCTTGGCTTTGTCGGCTCTGCGGCACTGCTCGCTTGCGAATGCTTTGTGCTCTGGCAGGGCGTGAACGTGGCGAGTAAGGCACGTGATGTACAAGGGCGGCTACTGGCGACCGGCGTCGTTGGCATGATGCTGACGCATATCGTTGAAAATGTAGGCATGAATTTGAAGATGCTGCCGATGACGGGCATTCCCCTCCCATTTATCTCCTTCGGTGGATCTTTCACCATTACCACCCTCTGCTGTATCGGGCTGCTGGAAAGTGTAGCAATGCGGCGCAGAAGGCTGGTTTTTTAGTGCAGACACGTATTTCGCCCAGGACGTTATCTGCCATACGACTATAGGTAAGCAGGACTGCTACCACAGGCACTGCTGCGACTAGCCCCGTATACTTAGGGACGAGGGCGCTGCTCCGCTTCATTTTTTGGCACTTTTTTTTGCATAGCCCTCTTGTTTTTGTCTTAGTATGTAACGGAGGGCAGTATGTCGCTGCTCAAAAAAGGCGGTACGACTAAAGGGCTCGCGTTGCCGCGTATTCCTGGCGACGCAGTTCCCCTGCCATCCGCACCAGCAGCTCAACCACTATCATCTGTCCCCCCCCCTAGCGGGACGAAGCCGGATACCGGAGGGCTACAGCGCATCACCAGTAACCTACAAA
>JBBRHB010000461.1:0-4632 GCA_038223355.1 Chloroflexales bacterium | reverse complement strand
ATAGTTTACTTGCAAAAGTTCGGCGGGAATAACCATAGCAATCCTACCACCATGTTCATTGAGCAGCAGTGTCGACGCAACCAAAAATGGAACCCACGCGTTCGTCAAACGACTCGGGTGCATTCCTGCCTGGAGCATAATTTGAAAGGCAATCGCCCGATGACTCTCTTGGAAGTGCTGGTAGCGAATAAAGGGCGGATTACCGATTATAGCATCAAAGCGAACCTGTTCTAATAGTTGCTGTTGACAGTAAGCGAAGAAATCACCGACTAGGATTCCCTCAAAAGGTGAAATATTTCGTCCTACAAAACGCTCTTGTGCCTTAAGCGCTTCTAGCTCATCGAGTTCCACGCCAAATACAAGCTGTGAAAGTTGTGTTGCTGGAGCGCCGCGGGCCAGTAACACGTCAACAGCTGCCTCAAGAATGCTTCCATCTCCACAGCTTGGCTCTAGGACGTTCGTGAAATTGGTTTGAATTGCCCAATCAGCAAGAAAATGTGCAATTGGCTTCGGCGTGTAATAGCCGCCCCGAAGCTTCTGCATTGTTACGGGTACTTTCAAGGGTTTTGATCCTCTAGTATCGCATATTGTTTAGCAATGGATCGGGAACTTATGTGCTAAGTATAAACGAAATGTCCAATGTAGGTATGAACTTAAAGACCATCTTAAAAGGTTCTGTTGCGTCAGTTCGGGACCTTAATAGTAATCTTGATCGGAAGAATCAGGTTCGTAGCATCCTCCCTTTCCTCCCTCCCACGACTTACCGTCTGCCTCACCCCCACTTTAGAGTATGGAACTTTCCCGTATCGTTCGGCTCGCCTCCATATGTAGCTCATGAAGGTCCTGTAGTATATCGCTATTGCTAGCTGGGGTGCCACTCTGCGGGTCACTTGATGCTCCCGGGCTCCGCCCTGGTACGATTGCCCTTCCTCTCGGTCGCGTCTTCTCAATCTACCGCGGTGCTCGCACTGTACGAGTTCCCGTCATCATGCCCATGGTAGTGTACAGGGCTCCGTCAAAGTCCAGTTTTGCCATCAATCATCACGATGATCGGTCGGGTCATCAACTCAGCAAGACCGCAACTGACTGTGGAAGAAGGCGTCTATTTGGCCCAATTCACGACTTTGACGGAGCCCTGGTAGTGTACTGGCATCATTGCCATGGAGGCTCGTGGCGGGTACACTGAAGGCATGAGACAAGCCCCTCGTTAGGAGGTGGGTGATGGAAACGCGGTGGCTAGCTGATCGCACTATGCTTCGGACCTTGCTCCGCACCCACGCACACTGGACCCTTCAGGAGTATGCTGACGCCATCGGCCGCTCGCGCGGCTGGGTGAAAAAATGAGTCAAGCGTCTTCACCTGCCTGCCTTATTGGCTACGTAGCGCATCCGCACAAAAAATATTCTGGATGATGAAAGTAGCGTTAGTACAAGGATTTGCAGCACCTGGGAAGGCATTGGCAACTTCACCAAAATGGGGGCCGAAAATAACTACTATGATATATCGTTTCTTCGGCTAAGCGGACATTGTGGCCATTGACCTTGCGGCTGATAGGTCATCCATCCTGACTGGCACACTGGGCTGGGCCATGCTATCGTACCGCCATGAAACGTCGATCGTTCTCCCAACGTGTCCGCGCCGACATTGTCTTTCGAGAGCGTCTGCCCGGCGAAGAGGGACTGGATGCGGTGCAGTGGCAGATGCCGGACGAGGTGTTCCGCCTCTTTGAGCGGGAAGCGCGACGACTGCATACCGATCTCAACAGTTTCATCCGCGACTTCGTTTGTGCCGCTCTGACGGAGCGCGCCGAGGCTATCCAGCGCATCACGGCTGAACGGAAAGGCCAGGCCGACGAGGAGTAGCTGCGCACGGTCATCGGCTGCTGGCTCGTCAGGCATGGGTGCCGCGGTGACGAGGCCATCGCCGAGATTGCCCCGTCTTCGTCAGGACACGCCGAAAGGCGATCAGCCATGGTGGCGGGGCCATTACAGCAGCATGCGCAGGTAGTAGGGCAGCATTTGTTCCATCTCCCAGCGCTGTTCCATCGAGGGCAGGATGTCCAGGTAGTACCGCAACGCATGATGCAGCGGCGCGAGGCATTGCACGCCGTCACATACCTGCTGCAGAACCGGCAGCGATGCCAGTTCAGTCCACTGGCTCAAGTATGCGTCGCGTAAGCGTGCAGCGGCATCCGGGACACTGGCCAATGCAGCCTTGCTATCCCCGAGGATACCAAGCAGGCTGAAGAATGGCGGTGCTATTGAACTGTCTGACCAGTCGAGAAAGCGGCAGCTGTCACCGTCGAGCTGGACCTGCCACGCTGAAAAATCGCCATGTTCTAGGGAGAGCGGCAGACCGCTCTGCTCCCACGTGGTACAGGCCGTCACCAATGTCGGCTCCCGTGCGCGCAAGGCGATGAGCTCATCCGGAGAAAGGCCGGAGGGTCCCCGTGTTAGCGCAGGGGTATCAGCCAGCAGTTGTTCCAGGCCCGACCGTAACCACGACATGCCTCGATACGGGACCCCCACCGCCTGCAATGCCTCGACATCGGCCGTCAGCGCGATTTGGATCCTTGCATAGTCGCGCAGCACCTCCTCCCAGCGCTCAATCGCTGGGTCCTCCATCAGCGTCTGACTGCCGGCATCCGCCATAAGGAGCCACCCCCGCCCGATGTCAACCGCGAGTACGGACGGAATGAGCATCGGAAAACGTTCGGCGAGCAGTGCTGTGAGCACTGGCTCATGGCCGAACATGGATGGGACCGCCTTGAAGTAGACCACGTCGAGGTTCGTCGGAGCACGCCACAAGCTCGCGCGCTCCCAGGAACGAACCTGCTCCACCGCTCCGATGCACGTTCGTTCTGACTGGTGCAGGGTACTGTTCAGCCAGGACAGCATCATGTCGCGCCATCCTGGGCGGTACCAGAGCACACGGCGCTCTGCCACTGGCGGCTGGCCAACGTCTTGAAACCACGCCGCCAGGAGCGCACGCTGCTCCAGCGGCAGTTCATCCACCGCCTCCGGCCCCATCCAGCGTCCTGTGCTGGAGCCGAACTCGCTTGAACTGTGATACTCAAGTTCGTACACGAGCCGTGTCCGCGACCGAGATGAATCGTGCAGGATGGAACGGCACCGCAACGTCGTGACCTCCAGGCTTAACCGCTCACGCACCGCACCATTAACCTGACCGACCACTTGCCAGAAGTATGGCTGCTCAAACGTCAGTTCCGGCAACATCCACTGTTGCTCCCGTCTGACGAGCAACACGAGCCTACGAGCAGGATGAAAAATAATCAGGGTGTAGAGTGTCGGCATCGGGTTCCCTGGTTTCATCGCATGCGGCTTCCACAATTGTAGCCAGTCTCACCGGATCAGGTTGTCGAGACGCGTACATGCTTGAGAAGAGGTCCATCCAGGCCCCGGTCTCCACCACATATGGCCGCTCCCGCAGGAAACGAACGTCTACCGCTCCAGCCTCTGACGCTCCATGGCAGCTTCCACTTCGTCACCCTTCCGAGGTAGTGCGCAATCAGGACCACATCATACAAGCAGGAGAGTTCTCTGTATACATTAATCGGTTGAGCCGACAAAGCCGACGTAGCCCGTCGGTAACGCTGGATCAAGCGCCGTCTCGACGATTGCCTGCGCAAAGTCCGCCACCGTTGGGAGCATGCTCGTTTGGCTGCGGCGCGCGGCCAGCACCCCCGGCTGTGCGCGTTCCAGCAGTCTGGGAGTAATCGTGCCGTCAATCATGTCACCACTAACGATCAGCAGGCGCACGCCGCGGCCCGTGAACTCCGGAACACGTGCCAGCAAGGCGTCTTCTCCAGCTTTTTTACTGGCAGCGACCGTCTCGTACGCAGCAATGATGGGCTGCTGTCCATAAAAATGGGCCCAATGGCTGGTCACAAACAGAATGGTGCTACCGGCCGGCATCAAGGGCAGCACGACATCTACGGTCCGCAGTTGCGCGGTATGATTCAGCTGCATGGCATAGTCGACCGGCTTCTCCTTCTCCAGTCCACCACTTGCATTGAGCACCAGCAGATCAAGCTGGCCGTACGTGTCGTGGATGAGTGTGACCATCGCCTGGAGCTCCGCCCCGTCGGTCAGATCAGCCTGGGCCAGGGTGGCGTGACGACCGGCCGCACGGACCTTTGCGGCCACTTCCTCAGCACGTGGTCCTTTGCTGCGAAAGTTGATGATGACGTTGCTGCCACGTAGCGCAAGCCGCTGGGCCACCTCCGCGCCGATGCCGCGCGAGGCACCGGTCACCAGAGCAATCAGCGAGGGATGATTTATTGACAAGTGACCTCCACAGCAGGGCGTGAACACGTCGTCGCTAAGTATACGTGACCTCGCCCATGGGCGCGTGCCCTGTCGTCGATCAGAGGAAGCAGAAAGCGGCGCAGGCGCTGAAGAAGGAGGTGCGGCACAGCATCCGTGAAATCCGCGACATCGTCGGCATCTCGCGCGCCACCTACTACAAGTAGGGGTTTTTTGCTTAACCCCCCAAAACGGTGCATTCTATAATCCGCGGCTTCGAATATAGTGTGCGACCGTCAGGCGATGCACTCCCAGGATTCTGGCAATGGCGCTCACTCCCACCCGTTTGGCTAAGAGATCTTTGATC
>JBBRHB010000460.1:0-4633 GCA_038223355.1 Chloroflexales bacterium | reverse complement strand
CAGTTGCCACGCACCCCACACGGCGATGAGACGGATCAATCACCAATAATTTCGTTCAATCCCTCGATGACGAGGCTGACCTCTTCCGGTGTTGCGCGACCGATTCGGCTGCCCAAACGCTTAACAGACAAAATACGTATTTGGCTAATCTTCACCCAAGACTTCTTAGGTAGATCGGGACTAGACAATTCTAACGTAAGGGGAAAGCCTGCCTTTTGCAGCTGGCTTGTGAGGGCGACTGCAATCACTGTTCCTGATCGCTCATTGAAAACATCATGGCTTAGAATCAAGACTGGACGACGCCCTGCTTGCTCATGGCCTTGGGTTGGGTCCAAATCAGCCCAGTAGACGTCGCCTCTCAATATTCGGGCCAATCGGTAACCTCAGCAGCCAGACCCTCATCAGCCATTGCTTGTTCAAATGTTGGATCTAGCTTTGCGCATTCCTGTGCTAAACGCCTTTTATCCAACCGTTCTATCTTTTCCTGAACTGCCGCTTGGAAAGCTTGGCTTCGGTTAACGAATACCTGCGCCTCCACTAAACGATCAACCTGACTAAGTAGCTTCTCATCGATGGATATTGTAATTTTTGCTGAGGTCATAGAGGAAGTAATACCATAAGTCATACCGGGTGTCAATACACAGTAAGGACACTGATGTTTTTGTTGAGCACTCATTCCGTAGTTGTCTTGATACCTCGCAGTAACCCATGGCTTGGCGCTCCTCGGTAAAGTTGCCATGCCCCCCACACCGCGACGACGAGCAACATACCTTCGCGCAATCCCATTGCCGGAAATAAGATGTAATGGTACATCCAATCATTGGCATGTTCGATTGCCACGTCCGCGCCCGGCACGCGAATAAATGTCTGCATTCCCAGTGCGCCGAAGCTGGCAATGAAGTAGATTAGGTCTGCCGCTCCCCACGCGACGGCGAGGGCTGGCGATGCTCCGGCGGCAGCTAACAGCACCGCAATCCACAGGCTGTATTGTGGGCTGTACACTTTATTGACGAAGAAAAACCATGCCATGGCTGCGCAATAGGCCGGCAGCAGGAGGGCCGCAAGAGTCGATGTGAGGCGGTCGGGTGCACGCTCCCTTTTGTTGGAGGCGGCATATACCCTGGCCGCGCGCCAGAGTAGGATCATCAGGCCGCCGATCCCGACAACCAGCAGGCCACTGATCCAGTTGTTGATTGTCCCCGTCGTCAAATGGTAGCTGTCGAAGAAGTTCCACAGATTCACTTCGCGCGACCGGCGCTGATTGACCTGAAAAAAATACCACCATGCCTGAGGTTTGAAGAGCAGGAGCGGCCCGTTAATCAGCACGGTAGCGCCGGTAAAACCGGCAAGCAACCGCATCACTGCCCGTCGGTCGAGGTTGATAAAATACACCAGAACGATCAGGGGCACAAGCACAATGGGAAAGAACTTCGTCCAGACCGCCGCCCCTAACAGGATGCCCCCCCAGCCCACCTGCCCGCGTACGCACAAGAGCAGCGCTGCAACAGCTAGGAGAATACCCCAAAAATCCCAATTCAGATTGATATACATTACCAAGGCCGGGGATAACGCTAATAGTACGGGATTGCTACCGGGAATAAAGCCGATAAGCCAAATACACACGAGAGCGCAGGCGCCAAGAAAGAGCGAGCTAAGGAGTAGATAGCCGTGTAGGCTGGTAGCTGTATTCAACAGGTAAATGAGCAGCCCCATACCGACCGGGTATTCAAGCTGGTAGTCGAAGAACGGGCGTGGATGGTCATATAAATGGTCGCGAAAAAAGAGTGAGGCAATATCAGTATAGCTGAAGGTACCAAAGGCGAACTCATTATAAGCCGCCTGCGTTGCCCCGTTGCTGTTCTTCGCCCCCGTGCGCGTAGTGGCGTCGGGCTGAAACTGCGAACCATAGTTGATGCTCGGCCAACGCATGGCGATACCACCGGCCAGCAAGATCAGCGCGCAGAGCATGGCCAGCAGCGTGCGCACTCCGTTTGGGTTGACCGAGGATTGATTACTTAACCGCGTGGCTTGAGGCAGCATCGAGCATCCATTCGTATTCGGCCTTGGTACGCCGGGCGACCGCAGGCCAGCTAAAGGTCGTTTCGGCAATCACTTTGCCGTGTAGCCCCCAGCTTGGCCACGCGGCACGCTGCTGTAGCGCTTCCGCCAGCGCGAGTATGAGGGCCTGTGTGTCGCCGGGTGGTACTAACAATCCATTATGTTGCGGGAAGACTTTATCCGGTATCCCGCCCGCCGCCGAAGCCACGACCGGCAGGCGATGAATCATCGCTTCCAGCGTCACCAGCGACGAGCCTTCGTAGAGCGTGGGATGGAGGAACAGATCAACCTCTTCGTACAGCGAGTGGAGTTCGGTATCGTCGAGCGCCCCGGCGAAAACGATATGCTCGCTCAACCCCAAACGCTGTCCCTGTGCTTCCAGGGCAGCGCGCTCCTTGCCGGTGCCAACGAGCAGCCAGCGCCAATACGGGCCAAGTAGTGGCTGAAGCTCAGCCAGCGCGTCGAGTAGTAGATGGTAGCCCTTGTTGCGCTCAAGCCTTCCTACACTTAGCAGCTTCGGTTTGGCTTCCCCGAGCTTGAAGCGCGCTCTTAGTTCTGCCCGAGTTTCTGCCCGCACCGCTCCTAAACATTCGTCCACATCAATCGCGGAAGGAATCACTACGACGCGAGCCGGATCAACATGTAGATAGCGCGGCAGGTCATCCTGGGTACAGCCATCGGTCGCGATCACGCGGTCTGCCGCACGGTGCGCCCATGAGTACAGTGCGCGAAATGGCGTATATGCTAACCGTTTCCGCCAATCGGGAGTGCGATATTCTTCTAAGCCATGTGGGTTAGCAATGAAAGGGACCTGCTGTAACGGCGTCTCCCGCTGACGCATACAGGCATAGCCCCATGCACACAAGCCCTGGCTATGTACCACATTGACCAGGCCGGCCTTGACGACCTTTGCGCCCAAGCGGCCTTCGGCTAACGAGAACAGAGGATAGTTGATCTGGCGTCCTGCAATGCTGTTCGGGCGTAACAGTGGGCTGGTGTGATCATAGCGCCGGCTGGTCAATGCCAAGTTACCATAGCTGCTTTGGTTCTTTTGTAAACCGGCTGCTTCCACGATACGCCCCAGCTGGACATCCTGCGTACTCCCATCAACTCGCCCGACGACCAATTTCACATCCACGCCCTGCCGCACGAGATGTGTCACCAGATGGAAAACATGGCGCTCAATGCCGCCAAAGCCGTGCAGCGGATACACGGCGCGGGCCAGCATCAGCACGCGAAGCGGAGCGACACGCATCTAGGAGTCGGGTGCCCAATCGAGCAGCGGCGTCGGCAACGAGCCATTCGTATCCGGAGCTAGAACACGCGGAATCAAGGTCGTGCTGCCTGCAGCTGAGTGGAGCAGGACGTCGCAGGGACCCGGTGGCTCGAGCGGGCAATGATAATACGCGATGGCCTGGCTATCGGGTGACCAAGCTGGCGCATCATCGCGAAAGCCCGCTTCGGTTTTCAGCCAACTATAGGCTCCGGCGTCACCGGTGATTGGCTGTGGCGCGAAATAGGTGTCACCGCGCGCGGTGCTATGAACGAGCAAGGCCACCTGCCGGTTCGGCGCACTAACAACATCAAAAACGTCGACGAGCTCGTTAACAAAGGTCGAGCCACCGTTTTGTGCGTCTGCCCGCTCCCACATTCCAAAATCACTTTCGACCTGTGACCCTATGAGACTTACCAGATAAATCGCAGTGCCGCTTTCGTCCCACACCGGGTTCGAAAGAACATGCTCGAACTGCTTAGGCTGGCGTTTCGCCGTCGGTGGACCAATCGGCGGGGCGTTTGCCGGTACATCGGTGACGACGGCCCACCCGTTCTCGCCCCGGTAATTGATCAGGCGCAGCTGAGTTTTACGGATTGGCTCATCACCTGGCAGTGTCGCATAGGCGATACGCTTACTATCGGGTGCCCAAGCCGCATCGCTGCCGTCAGCGATCTTCTTAGCGCTGCCCGTTGCGATCTCGGCTACCCATACTTCGCTGTCTTTGCCTTCACCGGTGGTACGCTCGAACAGGAGCCGTGTACCATCCGGTGCCCAGGCGATGCGGTTAATCGCGGCATAAGTACCCAATGTCCGGGGATGTTGACCGCTCGGTCCCCCGACATACAGAACGTCGCCCACCACCCATGCCAGCTGTTTGCCATCTGCCGAAAAGCGCGGCACATCACCACCTTTGATGACAAGTTGCGTCTCGCCGGTGCGCGGGCGGTATAAATATAAATCGTTAGCACGCCGAAAAATGAGTTTACCCCCGAGCTCGGGCCGAAGCGCAATGCCGTCTGCCGTTGTCCCCGCAACAGCTGTGACCGCAGCCGCTGTTGGCGGCCCGCTGCTGGCAGTAACAGCTGCCTCGGTTGCCGTGGCTGGTATCGTAGTTGTTTCCAGAGGTGCACTGCTGACAGTCTCCACTACCTCCGTTGCTGTGGCGATGACCGGCGAGGGACTGTACGTGCTTACAGCTTCTGCTGTGGCCTGGCTGGCGGTTGGCGGCACGGCAGTCAACTGGGCGACTACGGTCTCTGGCAGCGCGGCGGTCGTTGAGTCGGATGCGACCGCTGTTGG
>JBBRHB010000459.1:0-4638 GCA_038223355.1 Chloroflexales bacterium | reverse complement strand
TGTAGGGGGGTACCAAAGCCCCAGCGCCACGGATGACCCCCAACATCACCCTGACAATCACTACCCAGCGCTGAGGAGCCTTCCATCCCGCCCATGGCGACCCGGAAATCGCCGGTGACTTTTGGTAAGGTCGGGTAGGTTTGCCCCACGTTACTCAGATAGCATTCGCTCTCATCATAGACATAACCACTGGTTAGATCGCCGGGGTTGCCGGGCTGCGGGTCTTGCGTGGGCAGAAGTGTCGAGCCCGTGTTTTGCATCGTGAAAGAGATGCGAACGACCTCTCCCGCCGTGACGGTCGTTGGACTTGCCTGGAAACTCACCATTTTGATCTGCGGCTGTGCTGGTGCTGGCGGGATATAGGTCCAACGGATCGCATCGAAAAAGATTGCCGTCGATAAGTCCGCTTCGCCAGTCGAATCAGTCAGTTCGACACTACCACCCGCGTTACCGTCGAACTGATATTGGCCTAGGTTGAGCCACTCGCTTGTCCCCGCCTGTGATCTGCCGACTGTGGCCGCCCCTGATGCTGAGTGGATCGTATATTGCGCATTTCCGGTCAAAGGTGTCGTGAGCCCGCTATCTAAAGGCACGTGCGCGTCAATTGAGTACGTGCCGCTCTGCCCATTACTGGGCTTCCAATTCCATATGGCATCATTTTGCGCTGCGCCGGCGGCATTATAGGTATAAAAGCTATGGCCATTATAGCCGCTCGGTGAATCATGCCAGGTGCCGTACTGCTTCTGAAAACCTGATTCCGTCTCATCAATCACGTTGTCGCCGTTGTTGCCGGGGTTCGTCGGTGCTAGCAGATTTGCTACCGCTTGACGGATCGAGGGCAAGGTATTAATGCCTTGATCACCGGGGCAGTCGGTATGATTCGGCAGCACCTCGCGGTGGCCTGCCAGGTTAATCACCACCGCGCCTGGATGGTAGGGTGCACAATAGGAGGAGTAGGCGCAGCCGTAATAGTAGCTGCTACCGAAAGGATCGATTTGGCGCTGCTGCGCCTTCCACGCCAACAAACTAATGAGACTGTTCTGCAGTGGGGTCGGCACCGCCGCCGTATCATAGGTGCCGATCATGACGACGCCCATCGAGCCATAGTTGGCCGTATCATGGAAGCCGACGGCATCCTGCGTCAGACTACTGGATCCCCATCGGCCTTCGTAGATCACGCCGTTCGGATCGATCAGCCAGTTATAGCCGACATCGCCCCAGCCCCGCCCACCGTTGGTCGAATAGGTGTGGAAGCGCCATTCCGCCATCACCCGGTCGGCCCAGCTCGATTCGCCGGGGACCAACGTATTCGAGTCTGCGGTATGGTGGACGACGAGATGATTGGCCTGATAATAGTCAGGCGGCACGCTATTATTGGCGACCTCTGAGCCGCCCCACTGCCAGCGCGATACATAGGCTGGTTGGCTCAAGGTCGCGCTTGGATGGATACTTGAGGCCGGCGGCGTAAACTTCTTCCCTTCACGTGCATCGACCATCCGCACAATAATCTTTTGTAGCGCCGGTACCTTGCCATTGGGCGAACGCGTTAACGTTACGCGCAACTGCCAGAAGCGGGCCTCGCCCGCAAAGATGACGCCACTCCAATAGGTCCCGGCCGGATCGCGCGGATCCAGAAAGTCGTCAGCAATCGCTAAACTGCCCCACTTAGACCAGCTTTGGCTATCTGGGCTAACCCGTCCCTCAATTGTCACCGAAGTTGAGACTGGAATCGTTGCATTCCAATGGAGTTGTAGGTAGTTGAAAGCTTGCTGTGCCTGGGTTACATTCGAGGTGAATGTACCGATGGCTGCTGTGGGCGCGAGACTATCTCCGTTCCGGGTAACATCCTTGCGCGCTCCTCCATCAAAATCACTGCCGGCCAGTGTCTGTGCTGTGGGTGGGTGGCTAGTATTGTCCTTGACCGGTGTAGCCTGTGCCACGTGGGATGCGCTAGGTTGTAAGAGGACGACAGATAGGACAACCGAAAGAACGAGCAGGCGGAAGTGCATAGCGACGCTCCAATAAGGTAGCTCAACTGACTACGGCACAACGCCCCGGGCACGGCTAAACGCCATGCGCCGCAGCGTGTACTGGGGAGTGTAGCCACAGCAAGCATACATTATCCGTAGATGATCGCGACTATAAGCTGCTTACCGCATTATTACCGTCACCTTATGACACGGTGATAGCTAGCTGAAAGCAGCAGCGCAAGGAGGTCGCGAGCTTGTAGAGACACGGCTCGGCCCTCCCATACCCATGCTATGGAGTTGGAGCGCAGGCAGGATGCGCTGTGAGCCATGGTTGGAACTGGAGGTTCACTCCCACCCTTTCGCCTTTACCCTGAGAGTTCGTCAACGCGTCGTAAGGTCCTGAAGGGTCACTCCACCAATTATTGGCGGCACTCAAAGCAATCGTGCTCGACGCACCATAGTTGACCTGACCGGTAAACGAGTTGGTGTCGAGCGCCAGCTCAAAGCCTTTATTTGACGGTGTGCTGGCATTGATCGCCAGTCCCGTCGTGCCGCCCACAAAACCATTACAGCGTATTGTGCCATTGACCGGTGCCGGCGTTGTCAGGTCAAGGCCGGTGCCATTCGTTGCCGTGATTAAGTTATTCTCGATCCGCAGCGGCCCACTTCCACTGGCGGCGATCTGCAGTTTCACCTGCGGAGTCCCCCGGCTCAGCTGATTCCCGCCGACAATATTCCCAACCAGTGCGGCTGTTTGCTTGGTTCCCAGCCCTAAAAAGATGGCAGGTGCACTCGGCAGATTGTTCCCCGTAATCTGGGTATGCTCGATATCGACGCTGGAATCGGTAGTGCTTACTCCTCCGCCACTGTCGGTGATCAGTGAGTTGGAGATGTTCAGTGTGCCGCTTTTGTCACCAAGCGCTACACCGCCTTGACCGGCTTGATGCAGCTCCGTATGAGTTAGGGTAATCGTGCTGCCTGGCTGTCCAAAGATCCCTGCCCAACGACCGCTCGGGCCGGTAAAGCGGATCGGGGCAGCTGAAGTGCCTTGTGCCTGGAGGCTTCCCACAACTGACAATTGCACGCCCGGCGCCAGCTGCACCTCGACCCCAGGATCGACCTGCACCGTGGTACCTGCCGCGATAAGTGTGTCGCGTGGCAGCGTGACCGGGCTATTGGCTGCCGTCCAATGCACGTTGCCATTCAGCACCGTGACCGGAACGGCTGTGTCCGTCGGTGTTGGCGGGACGGGGGTCGCCGTCGCTGGCGGAGCCGTCTCAGTCGGCGCAGTCGTTGCTGGCGATGTGGCGCTCGTGGGCGAAGCGGGCACGACTGCCGTACTGCTACCAGTGTGCGATCCAGCAGAGGTAGGCTGCGGAGCTGGACGAGGCGTCGGACCCTCATTACCTGGTCCAGGATAACCATTGTTGTTCGCCGGCGTGGGCACCGGGCGCGTTGTCGGCGGCTGTGGCTGCGGTACCGGCGTAAAACCCCGTTGTGGCTGCGGTACCGGCGTGAAACCACTACCTGGTGCTATACGCGGTACGGATGTCGCCGGTGGTGGGTTAGGCGGTGGCGCATTTGCACCTGGATACGCCGGGCCACCGCCGCTCCCTGAGCTGTTAATGGGCGGGGGCGTCGGAAAACCTGGCTGACCTCCGTTCGGCCCTGGATACGCGCCGGTTGGTGGCGGCACGTTCCCCCCAGTCGCGGGACGACCATTTGATGGCGTGCCCGGGATCGGCTGAAAGGTTGGGAGTGGTTGCACAGTGCCGCCAGCAGGCGTCGGACCGACAAGACTCGGGGGCGGCGTACCAATTCCCACAGGACCACTGCTAACCCCCGGATATGGCCCCTCGGTAGCGAAGGTGCTAGTAATGCTGTTGCTTGCAACAACCGTGCTTACGGTCGTGGGTGTCCCGGATGGCATCCCGCTAGTTGGCGGCTGTACTCCAACAAAGGTACTCGTTGTGCCGGTGGTCGTGACTGTTCGCGAAAACGTCGGGTTAAGGGCAACAATTGGTGTTGTCACCTTGGTGGGCGACGGCGATAACACCGAACTCAAGACAATTGCTAGGAACAGCATTAACACTGCCAGGGCGACCATAAAATGTTCGGCCCGCAGATGAGAAGAGCGAGCTAGCAGCGCTGCTGCTCCAAGTCGCCGGATCTCGGCGAGCCGCATCCGCTGCTGAGGCCAGCGCGCCAACTGATCGTCGCGCAGTTGTCGCAGATCGATTTTGCGTTTCTGCATAGCGTTGAATGCTACCATGCCACTCCCGGCTTGGCAACGAATGGCACCGGTGGCTAGAGAGCTGCATCGAATCAGGGCTGCGATAACCTTGTGGCGGCAAAGGAAACCCCTCGCCCACTAGAGTGGGGAGGGGTCGATGCCTGAGGAGGGTCAGGACAGCCAAGCTCAGCTTAACGCTTGGCTGTCGTCCCACTAATGATGCTGGACGCGTCGATCAGCGGCGTTGCACCACCACCATTGAAGATCGGCAGCTTACCGTCCCAACGCTGGAGTTGCTGGTAGCGAATCAAGTCCGGTGTCAGGCTTTGTGACAGCAGCTTGTTAGCCTCGGCCTGGGCCTGGGCCCGAACGGTTGTCGCCTTAGCATCGCCGGTTGCCTGCGCGATCACAGCATTTGCCTGACCGGTGGCCTGA
>JBBRHB010000458.1:0-4651 GCA_038223355.1 Chloroflexales bacterium | reverse complement strand
CAGTCCATGATCATGGCCGCACTGGATAATGCGCTCAATGACCGTGCCATGCAGCGCCACTTCGCGGGCGACCCTGTCTCCTGGGCCGCACACCTCTACCTATCGCACGAGGTGATGTCGATCAAGTAGGGCAAGCGACGGACGCGTATCGTATGCTATCGGTACGCGTCATCTGCAACCTTTCGGTCACTTGCGGCGTCTTGTTATACTGTCGCTAGACGACGCAAGGAGGAAATAATGGGCTTTCTAGACAATTTAAGTAAAACGCTGTCGACTGGCACGGACCGCGTAAAATTTGAGGCCGAGAAGTTTCAGCGCACCAATAAGATCAGCGGTGAGGTCAATAACTTGAAGGCGCAGGTCGATACGAACCTTAAGCAACTAGGTGAGCGCACGCTAGAACTGTACCAGCAGGGCTCGATCAGTGCCCCGGATGTAGCGAGTCTGGCACAGATTATTGCGCAGCTCCGTGACCAATTGAGTGTTAAGGAGAAAGAGTACGACGAGGCGCAGAGTGCAACCTTTGAGAGCACTGAGCATCACACCGCTGCACCCACCACTGGCATGCCTGCCCAACAGGTGCCAATCACCTCCGAGACGCCGCACAGCTCTGCACCTGCTGTTGGCGCGACTCCAGTGGAGCACCTAGGAAGCATGCCGCCAGCCTCGAGCGTGCCTGTCGCTGGGACGACGCCCTATGCCTGCCCGACCTGTGGCTATAGTCTGCCCCAAGGCGCGGTCTTCTGCCCGAATTGCGGGGCCAAGCAGACCGCAGCGTAGACGAGGACCAAAACTGAAGGCAAGCCGAGCGCTCTCAATCGGAGCGCTCGACTGTTTAAGTGAGCCCAGCAGGCATCACAGCACCTGGATTCCATTGCCTACCACAACGTCACCGATGCGCCAGCACGTTTGGCCGGCCTCGGCATACCGCGCTTCAAGCTCGGTTGCAGCAGGAGCTGGCAGCGCAAGGAGCAAACCGCCCGAGGTCTGTGGATCGAACAACAGTAGGGTAAGGTTAACATCGACTATCGCCGCTACACGCACAAACTTATCGCGCTCCAAGTAGGCGCGGTTGCGGTAGAGCCCGCCCGGCAGCATCCCTGCCTCCGCATACCGTAATGCCCCTGGTAACAGCGGCACGGCCGAGGAATCTATACGCAACCCGATACCACTATTACGTGCCAGTTCGGCGGCATGACCGAGTAGGCCAAAGCCGGTAATATCGGTGACACTATGTACCTCAACCTGCTGTGCCACGTCGGCGGCCACCTTGTTGAGCAGTAACATGCTTGCAACCGCCGCATCAAGGTCAACTTGCTCACCCTGTCCACGCTTGATTGCTGTCGTAATGATGCCGGTCCCCAATGCTTTCGTAAGGAGCAGTACATCGCCCGGCAGAGCGTGCGACTTGGCCGTCACTCGTTGTGGCGCGATCAGCCCTGTAACACACAGCCCGTACTTCGGCTCTTTGTCGACGACTGTATGACCTCCGGCGACGACCGCCCCGGCCTCGGCCACTTTATCCGCGCCACCTTGCAGAATCGCCTGGATAATGGTCTGCGGCAAATCCTCAGGAAATGCCGCAATCGCCAGTGCCAGAATCGGTCGCGCGCCCATCGCATAAATATCGCTGAGCGAGTTGGCCGCTGCGATCGCCCCATAGGTATACGGATCATCAACAATCGGCGGGAAAAAATCCACCGTCTGGACCAAGGCCATCTCGTCGTTCAGCCGGTAGACTGCCGCATCATCGCTAACATCCAGCCCGATCAGCAGATCAGGATGGGTCGGCAAACGCAGTGATTGTAGAACAGCGGCTAGGGCACCCGGCCCCATTTTAGCTGCTCAACCGGCGCACGAGGCTAGGTCGGTCAGGCGAATTTCATCCCGTGTATGCATAGTCCCTCGTGTTTAGCAGCTATCCCTAGTGTACACCGAAACCGAGGGCTCCCGGTTGACCGAGCGCACGTGGCCCTAGGGACCAGCAATAATACTCACGGTGAGCGAGGTTTGATAACTTCGGGCGAAGGCAGAAGCTGGCACGAGCAGAGCTACTCGCAGCGGGCTAAAAGTATACAGGCCGCCGATGCCGGTCGCTGGCGAACGTGCCAGGGTAACCTCGATTCCCTGATCGATGGCAGACTGGCCACTCGTGATGCTTACCTGCGCACCATCGGAGGCCTGTGCTAAATGAAGTTGATCCAACTGCAACGAGTGCAGCGGGAGCGTTTTGCCACCCCTCACTAGGCGACCGGTCACTGGATCGATTTCGCTTAGCTGCGCTGCCTGAATCGTTATGTGCCAACCCACGCCCTGCCGATCTTGGACGGTAAGACCTCCCAGGACCGTCGTGATCGTCTGCTCCCTTCCGTTAAGCGTAATAGGTGGAAAGACCAGGTTGCCTGGACTGCTGATCGACAGGACGCCGGTAGCCGTCGGGGTCACGGTGCTGGTCGATGTGATGGTCTTGGTTGCGGTGATGGTACTCGTCGGTGTGACAGTACTTGTCTCGGTGCTAGTTGCGGTCAGGGTGCCAGTTGGCGTCACGGTGCCGGCCGGTGTGACGATACTCGTCGGCGTGGCAGGCATTGTCTGGGTGCCGGTCGGGGTAATGGTGCCGGTTGCTGTGACGGTACTTGCCTCGGAGGCGGTCGCTGTCATGGTAGTAGTTGCTGTGACGGTACTTGTCGGCAGCACAGTACTTGTCGCGGTGGCGGCCAACGTGGCGGTCGGCACCAAGCCTGGTGTTGCTGTCCTGCGTGGCTTTGCCGTTGGCGTCATGGGTACTACCGTTGCTTCAAGTGTAGCCGTTGGCATCGCGCTAACGGTCGGGGTGCTTGCCGGCTCAGTCGCCGTCAGGGTTAGGGCCGGCGTAGCTGTGAGCGTAAACGTAGTTGAACTGCTACTCGGCTCTATGGTAGCTGTGCTGGTCACTGGGACCGTTGAAGCCATCACTATCATGATGATTGTGGGCGTGGGCGTAGGTGTAGCTGACGCCGGCGTTGGACTGGCACTCGCTACGGCTGTGTCGCTGCCTGTCGGGCTTGGTGGTGTTTCAGTGGCGGGTAGTGGTGACACGGTCGCTGCTGGCACACTTGTGGCACTGCCGCCGGGTTCTGCTGTTGTACTGCTGCTCGTTGTCATCGCACTGCCCGCAGCCGTGGGCGTCGCTGGCGATATCGTTGATTCACTAGACGTCGGGGTTTGCACAGCCACCATCATCGTTGGTGTCTGGCTGGCCGTTGGTGTGCTGGGGCTGGGTGTGGCTGTAGCGCTGGCGGTCGGAGGTACAGTCGTCGCCGTTGGCAGGAGCGTCTTGGTTGGGCGGGGTATGGTGGGTATGACGGTCGCTGACGGAGTGGCCGGCGTTGAGCTAGGCAGGTCCGTCGCTGTGGCCGGTGCGGGCGTGGTTGTGACTGCCTGGCCGTGGACCGCCAGTGGTAGGCTGAGGAGCGACACGCCTACCACACACACCCAGACCAACAATGCTCTGTATCCTCGCCACATGGTCGTTAGGCCGGTTTAGTTTCGGGCCGCCTGCGCCGCAGATTGAGCGCGAGCAGAATGATCATCAGCACAAACAAGACAGCGATACCGCCCATGCCATAGAGTATCCAGCCTGGTAGTCCGGCCGAAACAGGCGCCGGAGCTACGACCGGTGGGTTCGAGGCTGCGGCTATTGCCGCCGCGTGGGCCACTACGGCCGGCGAAATCGTGAAGGTGTCATTGTAGGTAGCATGCTTGCCATTCGCGTAGGCCATATCGACTGCCACGCGGTAGGTCCCGGCCACCGGCTTGGCTGCCCAGCCGATCGGGTACGTCACCGCAGTGCCGGTAACAAATGTGCCCATCGGGATCGGCTGCGTCAGGATGCGGGCACCCGCCGCGTTCGTGACGGTAATCGCGCCGGAGGGCGTGAGAAAGACGTCGCCATCATTCCGCATTTGGATGCCAAGCCCGGTTCCGGATGGATGATCTTCCACCGCGACCTTTGCAATGGACATGGCCGCAACCCACGCGCCGGGCACATCCGTCTCGACCGCAATGATGTAGCGCTTGTGCATAGTGATACTAGCGCCCAGCTTCGGTGTCGTCCCCGCCTGTGCAGCTGAGGCAGTCGGTGTTTCAGATGCCGCGATGCCCGCGAGATATTGGCCCGGCTTGATCGCAGCCGGCACATGGACGGAAAAGTCGATGGTGCGTTGGGTCCCCGCAGCGACCGTTGCCTGTGGCTCGCTGAGCGCGATCCAGCCCGCGATGCCGCCTATCGCTCCGCTCTCCGTCGCGAAGGCACTCCCACCATTCTGCGCAGTCTGTGCGGTGACTGCGGTGAGGTCAATCGTGACTGGTGTGGTGCCCGGGTTTTGCACTAAGATCTGACCGTTGGCCCGCGCGTCCGGCTGCAGAGGATAGACGAAATAACCTTTGGCGGTCGTCGCCGGGTTTTGGTCCGGTACGGCGACGATTCCCCATGCGGCGGCTCCGCCCGTCCTTGCCGCCTGCGTCGTCAGCGGGCCTACAAACCCGGCTGCTAGGATGCTAAAGAGGAGAGAAACTATAAGACGTATACGCAAGATATGCTCCTTTAAACATCTGGCAGGGACGTTCATACGTCCCTGCCAGAGCGATAATATTCAGAGCTGGCCAGCCT
>JBBRHB010000457.1:0-4652 GCA_038223355.1 Chloroflexales bacterium | reverse complement strand
AGCCAGCGTCGTTTGAGAGGCGGCACGACAATTGACGGTAAAGCAGGTTATTCCGCCTGGAGCCTTTGCAATAAAGCGACAGCTTCTTGCCCCTGCCGCGTACGTCTGATTGTTCGCCGAACCGGCTCAACAGAGGGCACTACGACCGGTGAGGATGGCGCTTCGATGCTCGGTGTGTCCAGATAGCTCGGCATGGGCTGCCGGGCCGGTGCTTGCGATGCCGGTTCGTGCAGCCAGTCAGGTAGATCTAGACTCCCCAGAAACTCATTCGCCGGTGCCGCTGGTGCCACCGGCGTTGGTGCTACCGCCTTTGATGGTTGCTCTTCCAGCCAGCTTGGCAATGGGCTACTGCCTGCCTGCGGCGTGGGCTCGTTAAAGCCAGTTAGCCAGGCAGGCAAGGCGGTATCGCCTGCGGCAGCTGGGGGGGGCGCTGCTTCATAGACATGGGCATGGTGTTCCGCAGTACGCGCCGCAGCTTCATCGACCTGCGTCCCTTGATGCTCGTCTGTATCATCACGCAGCCAAGCCGGCAGATCATCTATAGTCTGCGTTGGCAAGGGTTCGGTTGCAGGGCTCTTGGGCGGCGTAGACATGGGCGTTGTTTCTCGCAACCATGCCGGAAGTTCGTGCTCGTTCGCGACGTCGACCACCCGCGCCTGCGCTGAGTCGGCACCCGTTGAGGACATGCTGGCATCATGCCCCAAGGTTGGCGCTTGGGCTGTGGGAACTGGATCGTCTGGCATCGTCAACCACGCGGGCAACTCATTGACCTCTTGCGCCTGAGTTTGAGTAGAGACGCGATTCTCGCTCTGTGGCAGCTGTGCGCCAATTGACGGTGAGCCATCTGATACATCTGTCAGCCAGGACGGAGGCGCCTGTTCCGTGGCAGCAGCGGCCGGTGTTTCCTCATGTTCGAGCCAGCTTGGCGTACTCGCTGTTTCGGTCTGTGATACCGGCACCGGCGCGGGTGACGTGTCCGCCACACTATCGATCCCTAGCTCGTTAAGCCAGTCGGGCACCGGTAGCTGTGGCTCGCCTTCAATAACCACCTCAGCGGCAGGGATCGGCGGTTGCGGTGGTTCGGCAGTTGTGAGGGGCTGTGTGGCACCTTGCGTCTCGGCTGTATTCTGCAGCCACGCGGGAAGGTTATCAGCCGTCGGCAAGCTCTGAGTTGCACCAACGACCGGCGGCTCCGCTGCTATGACCGGCACGGTTGCCCCACCGGTAGTATCTGTATCGCGTAACCAGTCGGGCAGATCAGTATCAGCTCCTGGTGGAGGGACTGTTGGTTGGTTGCGCGGTGCTTGTGACGAGGTTTCGGCGGCAGCTACTGGTGTTTCCGCCTCACGAAGCCAATCGGGCAAGCCATCTGCTACCACCGGTTGTGGCTTTATCGCCTGCTCAGGTACAGGTTGCTCGGAGTTGCGCAGCCAATCGGGAAGCTCGTCGGCCGGTGGAGGCGAGGGTGCGACCGGCTGCGTTATGCTCGCGCTCTGCTCCACTGGCAGGCGTAGCCATTCTGGCAGTTCCTCATGAGTAACCATTGGTTGTACTTCCGGCGTACGGGAGTTCGGCGTTGCTTCAGCAGTCGTTTGTAGCCAAGGCGGCAGATCACTACCTGCACCCGGCACAAGCGCAGATGCAGGCTGACTATCACGCAGCCACACAGGCAACTCCTCAGCGGCAACTGGCGTGGCATGCGCACCATTCACTTGTGGATCGGGCTCAACGAGCCACGCAGGTAAAGCGGGTTCCGCTGCCGGAACCTCCTGAGCAGGTGGAGCGGCCGCAGTGGTACTCGGGCTCTGGAGATCACGCAGCCAGTCTGGCAAGTCATCGGTCGGGGTGTTGGTCGGAGCGGCGGGGGAAGACGCTGCCAAATTATGACCACATTTCGTACAAAATGTATTGATGGCGCGGTTTTCCGTGCCACAGTTTGGGCAAGTAATCAACGTGCGCTCCTACCAAGCATGAAGATCGGCGTCTGGCCCGATACGGGGAGGTCAAGCATCGGTGCTCCAGAACGTGATCGTTGCATGCGTATGATCTTACACTTTGGCGCAACTTTGTGCAACAGAGTGTACAAGCAACCCACAATGGTGTCAACTACCGTAATCCATAATTAAGTGTTGCTACGTGCGATCAGGTTGATGCCAGCATGCGGTCACCTTATAAAGCCGGTTTGCCGTTATAATAGTTGGCTGTGCAACGACCTGTTTCACTTACAGCGGTGCCCCGGCAGCCGAAACTGTTAGCTATACTGCACATGACCCGGCGGGTGCTGCGCCTGGGGCCGTTAGTCCCGGTGCTACTGGCGTTCCTCTTGGGCATGCTGGTGTATAAGCTACCCGTACATACTACAGTGAACATTGGCGCACTCGGTGACCAGTTAGTCGTCCAGTCATCGCAAGCTCAGGATGACGGACCGTCAGCGCTCGGCCAATGGTATCCCGATGAGCAGGATCGGGGCATGCGCTATCGCTGGACAAGGCATGCAGCGCGCTTCTCCTTACGTGATTGGGGGGGCGGGCCTGCGGATCTCCAGCTCTCGGTCGCAGGATGGCCGCGTCTGGAGCCGGGCCAAAGGCAGCCAACCGTTACACTACGCCAAGATAATGTTGTGGTCGGCAGCTTTACACCGACGGCTGACTATCAGGCGTATCGCTTCTCACTGCCGGCTGCAAAGCAGGTTGATCGCAACCTGTGGCTGCAAAGCTCGGCGGTGCTGACGAGCACAGCCCACATTGACGATGCTCGACCGAAAGGCATTCGCGTTAACCAACTTTCAGTCACCGCACAGGGTGGTTGGGGGCTACCGGTGGGCTGGGGTAGCCTGCTTGCGTTGATGGCGACGACCTATCTCGCAACGGCTGCTGCTGATCGACGTACCCAGCACCGCAGCGTGGGATTGCTGTGGGGGTGTGGTATCGCAGTGCTGGGCGCAACTGCCTTGCAAGTCGCACGTATGGGAACGGTATGGGCCTTGCCATGGGCCGTCGCTGCCGCACTCATCGTGCTGCTGGTTATCGAGCGGCGCGCGCTTGGCTATCTTTGGGCGGCATGGCAGTACCGCACGCGCCTAAGTGGTGTGTTCGAGGGTGGACTGCTCCTGGTTATGTTGCTCACGGTGTTGTACGGCGTTGTCGCGCTTGGGAGTCAGTTTTCGTTGCCGCCCCTGGCAACGTTACGCGACAATGTCGAGGGGTTAGTGGCAGTCCTGCCCGTCGTGGGCGTCTGCTTTTTGCTGGTGCTCGCGGGCCCCACCCATATGCCGCACTGGCTTCGCTATCTGCGAGCGCGGTTGCTCGTCGGACGTTTGGCGCTAGTGGTGCTAGGAGTGTTCCTTATAATCTGGTTGGGCTGGGAACTCACGGTGTTGCAAAGTGTGCCGCTGGTCGGCCATGCGGATTACGCCGATAACGCCGTGGTCGCGCGCAATCTGCTTCGTGGTCATCTCTGGCAGGTTGATTATGCCACCCAGTTTTATAGCCTGCGGCCCAGTAGCGACGTACACCAGCCGCAGCCGACATGGCCGCTGCTCCAGCCAGTCTGGATCGCGCCTTTTATGTGGCTGTTCGGCCCCACGGCTCTGGCTGCTCGGCTGCCGAACCTCGTCTTCAATCTTATACTGGGCCTGCTGATCTTCCGGATTGGCGCGGATATGTGGGACCGGCGGGTTGGGACCTTGGCGGCGATCTTTACCTTGATTAACCAACTGTTCTTTAAGCTGACGCTCTATGCTACGACCGATCTGGGCTTCGTCGTCTTGAGCATGGCTGTGCTCTGGTTCTTTTTTCGTGCTAACGAACGCTCTATCCGGGCTGATGGCCCGCATGGCTGGAGGAGTTGGGCCCTTGCCGGGTTATTGGTCGGACTGATGGTGCTGCAAAAGCCGAGCGGGGCGGTGTTAGGTGTTGGGATGATGGCGTGGGTTGCGCTGCAGGCAATCCGGCAGCGGGCTCTGCCATGGCGTGGGCTGTTGGTGTGGTCAGGGATAGGGGCGGTAACCGTGGCACCCTATCTTGTGCGCAACTGGCTGACCTTCACACCACATACGCTTTTCTCATCGACCGAAAGCATTGACGCCTGGGTGCTCTATTATGAAGGACCGGGCAAAGATCCGTGGCGCAAGCTCTATAACGTCTACGTAGGCGACGTGCCCAATCGTACCTGGATTTTGCGCTGGGGGTGGGATCGGACCTTGAGCAAGATTGCGCTCCAGGTACGCGCCAGCTTAAAAGACCTGCTACCACCTCAGGGCTATCTGCTGAAACTACCCTTGACTTGCCTGGCATTAGTAGGCCTCGGGCTGCAACACCGTCGCCAACGTTCACTGCTGGGCCTCGTTGGGTTGGCAGGGCTTAGCTACGGCCTGTTCCTAGTGTTGTACTGGCACCTCGACGGGGAGGAGCGCTATCTGTTGCCGTTCGTGCCCTGGCTACTGCTGCTTGCCATGAGCGCGGTCTGCACCGTTTATGACCGGCTGGCCAGTCTGGTGGAAGGGCGGTGGAGCGGCGTAGCCGGCTTGGTCCTGTCGATCCTCTTGATTGCCGTCGCAGCACCCCATTGGAATAGTATCGATGGACAGCTTGATCCCAACGGTGGTGACTACTGGGGCAGCTTGTGGCAGCCAAGTCTCGATGCTTTCCAAT
>JBBRHB010000456.1:0-4657 GCA_038223355.1 Chloroflexales bacterium | reverse complement strand
AGATCGCTTGTTCGACCTCGGGGCGCGTAAATGGTCGTGGTTCGTAAAACAATGTCCAATCGAGGTAATCCTTCAACGATAGCTGCCCCCGCTCCAATGAGTCAACGACTTGGCGATGGCGAGCGTCGTACGCTTCATAGTCAAAGCCAAACTGCTTCGCCACTTGCTGGCGCTGCTCATGGTCCCACCCATTCGACAAACACACCCCACCGAGATCAAAGAAAAGCGTTGTTATGTCCATATAAGCCTCCCTTGGCCCTGAGTCTAGCAGTGCCGAGCGATCAGCGTCAAGTGATCGCTCGGCACTGCAACAATGGGCCCACTGGCATCGTCCTTTGGGTGATTACACAATGGAGCGATTACGATGAAACAACCGGGTACCGCCGCCGTCCTCAGCGCCTTATTGCCTGGCCTGGGCCAACTGTATAATGGCACCATCTTTCGGGCGATCTTCTGGTTTATCGTCACGCCGGGCTTGTGGATCGGTACCGGCGGCACATTGGGCTGGGTGTGTCATGTAATCGCCGCAATGACCGCGTATAACTATGCGACCCGGTACACCCGCGTTATTTCCCGTCCCTAAAACATCGCTCCATTGTTGGAGCTTAATTCCCGGCCGAGGCTGGGCCAGGCGCAGGATGCTCCGGCAGCACAAGCGGTGCGCGTGGCGCTTGCGTAAAATCGAAGTCTTGTATCACATTGCCGAGTTGCGCCGCGTTTTCGCGGACACTTGGGCGTGGGTCAGGGCGTCCATCACTCTTCGGATCAAGGCGTTGACCTCCCAGGAAATCATCCTCAATGAATTTCAGGTAGCCATCAAAGCTCAAGACCTGATGATCAATATATCCCTGCCGCGCGTAGGGGCTGATCACGATTCCCGGCACACGGAGGCCATACCCGTTCTGGTCAACTGTCGGTGGCGCCACATGATCATAGAAGCCGCCCCAATCATCCCAGGACAAAAAGATTGCCGTGCTATTCCAGTTCGGACCCTGCATCACGGCATTGATCAGATGAGTGACGTAGGCTTGACCATCACTCACCAGCGCCGGCGGATGCTCACTCACCTTGCCGTTGGGCACGACCCATGAGACAGCGGGTAATGTACCGGCTTTGGCGGCATCCAGGAAATGATCGACGGTTTGAATGTTTTTGACTTCACCATCTTGTTTGACCGTATCAAAGTAGGGCAGTGGATTCCAGATGCCCGGCGTACCAGCCTTCTGCGTTTTCGGTGGACAGGTCATCTGATTGTCCTCGCAATCAGGCTGCGTACCTTCAGCAACATAGTAGCCCCAACTGATATTGGCGGCATGCAGCAGATACGTAAGATCGGTCCAGGCATAATCAGGCTGGGGCACGTTACCTTGCGGCTGGCCTTTGCCCTTGCGCTTCGCACCAAAATCTCGGGGATTGTCTGGCGACTGCAAGGCATTCTGGCAACTCATGGGATCGCCCGCCTTGGTGCACTTGGCCGACCACGCCGATACCATGAACAAATGCTCAGGTAAGCTCCACGAGGCATTGGGCTCGAACATGTGATCCTGCAACACAAATTGCTTGGCATAGGCCCAATAGTTTGGTATTTCGCGTGCATCGTGGTAACCCATCACATCAGGTTGTGCCTGCGACCCACTGCACACCGGATCAAAGGCATCCTGGCACGCTTGTTTCCGCCCCTTCCGCACCTCCTGGAGAAAACCATCCATTTTGCCCCCGTCGATATCGGCGCGCGCGTTTGCCTCGCCATGCGGACCACCCCGATTGAGGTCGTTGGGGTCGTGGAAGGGCTTGACACATTGCTGCGTGGTTGGATTAGGTATACAGGCTGTGACGTCTCCATTCTGTAGCGGCAAGCCATCGGCCCCCGGGAAGGTGCCGAAGTAGCTGTCGAACGAGCGGTTCTCCTGCATGATCACAATGACATGCTGGATTTTATGGATGTCGCCGGCTCCCGTCGCTGCCACGGCTGTCGCACTCGTCAGCTGTACCGCTTGGGTCTCAGTTGGTGTAACCGGCTGACCCACCAGAACTGCCGTGGTGGAGGTCGCAACTTGTGTTGCTTGACTATTTGGGTGAACCGTCTGTGGACCAACCTTGGCGCACGACGCGAGCAACGC
Organism: Chloroflexales bacterium; assembly: GCA_038223355.1. Taxonomy (GTDB): domain Bacteria; phylum Chloroflexota; class Chloroflexia; order Chloroflexales; family Kallotenuaceae; genus JACDGP01. The sequence continues at coordinate 2,537 of JBBRHB010000456.1, read as the reverse complement.
AAAACTACCAAGTAATGCTCCACAACGCTGCCAGCATCGTTTTCGTACATCGATCATGAGCTTCTCCTCGGGCCTGTTCCCACCGGGGTAATGCCGGCAATCATCGTCGCGCTATGCGACGATCATCTATGATTGACCTATCTACAGGCTAGTTGTATCAGCTGAAGAGCAAGAGGCCGAAACCTAAACGTTTTCTGAAGAACGATAGCCGCGTTTAAGAACAGGTAGTAACATCAACATAGGCAAGCGGTATACTTATCCTCACAAGGAGGAAAGCAATGCCATCACAGGTCGAGAGCAGTAAGAAGCGCGCCATCTGGTTTGCAGTAATAACGCTCATATTTGTGGTAACGACCGCATACCTTCTGCGCGATGCGATTCTAACCTCGACGTTGGGGAACCGCTTGCTTGATCTGTTCCTGGCGGTGCTGGTGAGTTCTGGCATTCCCACGACGGTGCGAAAGTTACGTGCGGAACTTGCAGCATTCCGTACTACCGAACGGTAGCCACTCAGCCAACCCAACGCAGTTAAACCAACCACCGCAGCCTCGCCCGAGACTGCGGTGGTTAGCTAGCATCCAGCCTGCATCACATAAAGGTGGTCATGATCTCGCGCAGCTTGTCCTCGCTCGGGCGTAGCTGATCGGGGGAGAGCCGAGCCAGCGGCATTGACGGCAGGTGCTGCAGTTCGGGTAGAGTCGGACGACCCTCGTTGAAATACAACAGGCCGGTCACGAACTCTTGCTGCTCATGTGCACCTTCGAGCAACTGCAAGGCCGCCATCTTGCTGGTTGGATCATAGGCGCGATCCAGTTTCTTGAGCCGGATCGTCGGCCCGTCATGCATTTTGACCACCTGCACGGTGCCGGGCTCGTAATCGACCGAAATCTCTTCGTATTGCTTGATAAAGGTGATATCGTGGATTGGCTCCTCGTGCGCCTTGCCGTACCCATAACTTTTGGTCGACTCGTCATGGTTATTGAAGGTCACGCACGGGCTGATAATATCAACAACCGCCGTACCATGATAGGACATGGCGGCTTTAAGCAACTCGCGTACCTGCTTGGCATCACCACTGAAGGATCGCGCCACGAAGCCACAGCCACTCAGGATCGCCTCAGCACATAGATCGATTGGCGGCAGTTCGTTAAGGCCTGCATATTTGAGCTTTTGTCCCTCGTCAGCGGTTGCCGAAAACTGGCCTTTGGTCAAACCATACACGCCGTTATTTTCGATGATATACACCATCGGCACATTGCGGCGCAGCAGGTGCTTATACTGGCTGAAGCCAATACTGCCGGTATCGCCATCACCACTAACGGCGATCGCATGCACCGACCGATTAGCCAGCGTCGCACCGGTCACGACCGATGGCATACGGCCATGCAGGGCGTTAAAGCCATGCGAGCGGCCCAGAAAATAAGCTGGCGACTTCGATGAGCAGCCAATACCACTCATCTTAATAATTGTGTGCGGTTTCAGCGACAATTCGAACGCGGCTGTCATGATCTGCGCCGAGATTGAGTCATGACCACATCCGGCACAGAGCGTCGAAACGTTGCCCTTGTACTCGGTCCGCTCCAAACCGATCAAATTAAGTTTCCGGTTGTCACCGGGCTTGGCTGCGGTTGCCATCGTTATTAACCTTCTCTCTGTTGTATCCGCTCAGTGATAAAGCGTGCCGTCAGCGGCAACCCATCACAATGGGCGATTGAAACGAACTTGGTCGCAAGCTCGGGATATTCCATGCAGAGCAGACGATACATCTGACCGTCTTGATTCAATTCAACCACATACACCCGCTCGTGGGCTGCCACAAAGTCGCGCACCTCGGTCGTCAGGGGCAGAGCGCGTATTCGCAATGAGCTTGTATCGACGCCCTGCGTGCTGAGTCGGTCACGCGCCTCTTGGATCGCGCCGTCACTCGAGCCAAAGCCGATGATCGCTAGCTTCGCTGCGTCATGTTGATCAATGATCGGCTTCGGCACCAGGCGGCGGGCCGTCTCATGCTTGCGATCCAGCCGCTCCATATTACCCTGCCAATCGTCAGGCCGCTCACTATACGTCGCGTTGGCATTGTGCCCCGTTCCGCGCGTGAAATAGGCCGCCGCAGGATGGTCGGTACCCGGCAAGGTGCGGTAGCCGATGCCATCACCGTCAACGTCAGCATAGCGCTGGAAGCCACCGAGCCGCTTCAAGTCTTCGGCGGAAAGCACCTTGCCGCGATCCATCGGCACCTGTGGATAGGTAAACGGTTCACTCAACCAGGAGTTCATCCCGAGGTCGAGATCGCTGAGCACAAAGACCGGCGTTTGCAGCCGTTCGGCGAGGTCGAAAGCGACATAGCCAAACTCGAAGCAGTCGGCCATCGTACCCGGTAGCAAGCAAACATGGCGCGTATCACCGTGGCCGAGGAAGTAAGTCGAGAGCACATCGCCCTGTGACACACGCGTCGGCAGGCCGGTTGAGGGCCCCATACGCTGAATATCCCAGATCACGCCCGGGATTTCGGCAAAGTAGCCGAGACCCGCAAATTC
>JBBRHB010000455.1:0-4657 GCA_038223355.1 Chloroflexales bacterium | reverse complement strand
AAAATCATCGCCGAAACAATGAAGGTCAGGAGCAGCGGAACGATGGCTGAGCGAGCGAGACGCGGCAGCAACCTAGCCCGCTCTACTACTCGTTGCTGTGCAACCCACCACACCCACAGTGCGATCAACGGCAGCGTGCCCGCCAGCAACGCTCGCGTCAGCGACCCCAGGCCGAGCAGGACGCCGCCGGCGATCAACCAGCGCCACGCGCCAGACTGCGCCCAGCTCGTCAGGGCGAGGAATGCCGCAAACAGCAGCGCCATAAACAACGTTTCTGAAAGCAGAAAGAAGCTGAAGCTTGCCAGGCTATAGCACAGTGCCATCATCCAACCGGTCCAGAGCGCAACACTGCGCGCTGCAGACGGCGGTGCCAGCCGGTGCGCCCAGACCATCACCAGCGCTATGGTAGCCGTGCCTAGCAACGCCTGCGACAACCGAATCGGGACAAGATTAAGCGGACCAAACAGCTTGATATGAGCCGCCAGAAACAGAACATAGAGCGGTGGTCGCGTCCAGCTCCAGTCACGAAAAAAGGAGAAGTTGCGTCCATTCGCCAACCAGATCGCGGCGGCCCGGTACTCACCCTCATCCGAAATCGGGATCGCGTTCGGGAGATGATACGGCAGCACGCGCCATATCAGCAGCCGTACGGCCAAGGCTGCGATCAGCGGCGCGACCCAGGGCAGCCAGCGCTGCAGCGCAGTGCCCTGCTCAGCCGAGACAACACGCCGAGTCTGAGATTGAGTTTGTGTCATCATAGTGCGGCTTGGATTAGCGCGGGCGAATCTCCACCGGAGCGACGACCACACTATTTTCGTGGATCGGCAAGCTGGTCTGCGTGACCGGCAGCCGTGGCGTGCCAGTATCGATCGTATAGACACCGACTCGCAGCACATAATTGCCCGCTGGCAGGTTGGCCGGCAGCAGCACGGTGCGGTCGTCGTGCAGCAAATCATGCGGCTTGGTCCAGCGACTCGTTGGCTGGCCTCCTTCCATCGGCGGCCCATCGGTCTGCGCCAGCACAGCCGGATCGTTGGCGCTTGTCAGATGAATGAAGATTTGAAAGTTCGTCCCCGCCAACGATTGGAGCGGCTCCCAGAACAGCGATACCGGTATCGTTCCTCCTGGCTTAGGACCACCCGCAAACGGCGTGATGGTGACGCCTCGTAAGCGCAGGACACCACCAAAATCTGCTTCAGCACTCTGCGCCGGCTGGAGCGTCACACCATTGGGATCTGGAACATTGTTGCAATAGAGCCGCACACCATTGAAGCGGTAGCCCTGCGGATCGCCGCACAGAATGCGCCGGTTACGATCACCATATTGGAAGATGATACCGATCAAACCCATGTCATCGCCGGCCACGCGCGGTGGATCGACCACCCGTGCATGGTCGGGCGCGATCAACAGCCAAGCGCGCTTAACCTTGTGTAAGTCGGCTTGAAGCTCGGGACCAAGCTGGCGCACATCATAGTTTTCGGCCCGGCCCAGCAGTGGGTAGGTGCGGGCGGCAGGCAGGGGTTGCTGTGTTACGCGCCGCGCATAATAGTCGTACAGCGGCTTGATCGCATCGGGATGTACAATCACTAGGTCGTCGGGATGAACATGCTCGGCCAGTTTCCTAACGGCATCCCGGTAATCCTCTTTGACCGCAGCGCCGCTCCATAATCCGCGCTCGGGTTGGATGAGCGCCACGCGCTCGCCCCCAGAAACCCATAGCAGGAGCAGTATAGCGCCACCGAGATACGCGCTCTGCAGCGCTGGCCGGAGACCAACACCGGTCCAGCCCACGGCTCCATTGGCCAGGAGCAGCAACCAGGCCGGAAAAATGACGATCAAATACCGTGGCTCGAAGAGTGGCTGGAGTGCGAACAGGGTCAAAAACACGAGCAGCGGCACCCCGCCGAGGAGCAATACGAAGAGGGCAGCGCGACGCGTGGCGCTTGTCCCGCCGCGCAGTTGAGCACCACCCCAGACGAGGCCGGCTACGAACAGCAACCCGAACGGCACAAACCAGCGCCGTGCCAGGTCACAATGGCCCGCAGTATCGCAGCCAAAGCGGTCCAGGGCGAATTTGGTAGCGGTCAACTGGATCGCACGGAAAGGCCCGGTGGCAATGAATTGTCCACCGGCCCCTTGCCGTTGTAAACTGACACTAATTCCCGCCGTTAGAGCAGCCCCTGCGAGTACGACCCCACCGCCCAGCCGTTGTCGCCAGCGCCGGGATCGGTCGGGGAGTAGCACCACAATTGCCGCCGCGCAGCCCAGTAACGGCAGCAGCGTCAAACGATGCACGAAGGGCGCGATGAGGGCGATCAATGCAAACTCTGCCCGCGCACGACGCGTGCCGGCTCGCAGTGCCCGTGCACACATCCACCATAGAAGGATCGTTGCTAGCAGTGTCAGGCTATAGGCCTTTGCATCCTGAGCTTGCCAAATCGCGAACGGCGAACCAAGCAACAACAGCGCCGCAACCAAACCGAGCCAGCGGTCTCGCAACTCGCAGCCCAAAGCATACAACGCCGGCACAGCGAGCGCCCCGGCCAGCGCTGAGGGTAAACGCAGCGCCCACTCACTATCACCTAAGAGCCGTGTCGTGAGCTTGAGCAGCAGATGATAAAGCGGATAGGCCTGCGAAGGTGAGAACAGGTCGAGGAGCAGGCGACCTACATGGCTGCCCGTGACATAGCTGGCATCATAGCCTTCGTCGAGCCATAGGCTTTGTTCGCCCAGTCGGTGCAAGCAGACGATCCCGGCAGCGAGCAACAGGAGCAACGGCAACAGCCAGCGCCAACCCAGCGTTGCGATGCGGCTGTGGCGTGGCAGGCCGGGCGTAGCTGTTACTGGCATTGAATGCTCGTACATAATTCACCTGACTTGCAGGTAGCGCCGTTGCGCGAGCTCATAGATCTGCTCGAACCGGGCCGCGATATGCGACCAGCGCAACTCACGCTCGACCCGCGCACGCGCCGCTGCTCCCAGGGCGTGCGCCAATGTACCATCATCTAGCAGGCGTATGATCGCTTGGGCCAGAGCGCTGGGATCACCTTCCGGTACCAGCAAGCCATGCACACCGTCATCGATCACTTGTGGAATACCGGCGACTCGACTGGCTACAATTGGCCGGCCCGCACTCATCGCTTCCAGCAACATATTCGGCAGCCCATCCACATTGCCCCGTTGGTCATGGATCGCCGGGACGACGGCTACATCGGCGGCATTCCAGTAGCGGTTCACGTCACGATGGCCAATCGAGCCTGGAAAGCGCACGTGGTCACTCAGCCCCAGCCGTTGCGCCTGGGCAGCAAGCTCATCACGGAGATCGCCATAGCCACCCAGCAGGAGCACCGTACGGGGATGAGCCTGCAGGATCATCGGCAGTGCCTCAAGCAGCACATGCACGCCCTTTTTATAGACCATCCGGCTGATCCACATCAGTAGCGGCTGATCAGGAGCGATGGCGAGTTCAGCGCGCAATGCTTGTCCATCGCCTGGCGCGAACTGTTGGGCATCCACTCCATACGGCACGGTCAGCAGGCCTTGCGGCTCGGCCCCAAGCGCGGCGAGACGGGCGGCTAGGTCGTTAGAACAGGCCGTGATCATGCTCGCTTGGCGCGCCGTCCAGCGCGCAACGAGCGCCGTCGCAGCATTCTGTTCGGCGAAAAAGACATCCGAGCCGTGTAAGCTCACGACCAGCGGCAGCCCTCGCGCCTGGGCGGCGAGCGCGGCGACAGCACCATTCGGCAAAATCCAATGACCATGGATCAAATCAAAATCACCATGACGAGTCAACTGCAGCAGGGCACGCAGCCCTTGTGTCAATGCCAGCGGCGCGGCCAACAAGGTCGAGGTCTTAAGATCAACATCGCCCCGCAGACCCGCTGCATAGCCCCATACTTCGAGCGAACGTACCGGTGCGTACTGGAACGGATGCAAATACACCCCCCGCTCGCACACTTGCCGTCGCAGATCATGGCGATATGGCAGCACCACATGGACTTCGTGACCACGCGCGGCCACGCCTGCCGCAATCTCTTCGATAAACGGTGCGGTCGTTTCGCCGGCCCATTTCGGGTACGAACTGGTCAGCATCGCGATCTTCATCGGTCGCCTCGTACAATCGGACCGGCACCGGCATAATTCGCCGGAAAACGGTAGATCAGCACCGGGCGGCCCGCCGGATTTGGCTGGCTATGCACCAGGATAAAGCCGCCAACGGCTTGACCATTCAACAGCGGTCCTAGGGCAGCCCGTGCATCTTCGCCCGAGCCGGCAGTCGAATTAACGACGAGGTATTGGGCGTGGTAATAGCGCGCGACCCCCAGAAGCGTCGGCAACGGCTCGTTTGGGATCATAACGCCCGGACGATCAGCGTGGAAGGCGAGTTGCCAGGGCACTTGCGACATCACGACCGCGTCCGGCGCTGTGTGATCATGCAGCCATTGGAAAGCATCGAGGCTTGGCTGCCACAACGAGCCCCAGTAGTCACCACTGTTGGGATCAAGCTGTCCATCGATGGCGGCCCAATGCGGTGCTGCGACAGCAACCAGCAGAACCGACAGGACCAAGCCTGCTACACCGCTCCAGCGCCCTTCCACCAGACTGGCCAGCCGGTCATAAACCGTGCAGACCGTGCTCATGGCAAGCAACAGCAGCC
>JBBRHB010000454.1:0-4661 GCA_038223355.1 Chloroflexales bacterium | reverse complement strand
CGCTGTTACCTGCAGCGCGCCGGCCGGGGCCACTCCGGCTAACGTTTGCTCGGCATCGTGGACGGCATGTTCAGGGCTGACCGCCGTCGAGCCATTATCAGGTCCACGCTGAATATCAGTCATGACATTAAAAGTCATGATGAAGAGCCCGGCGACGATGATCGCCGGAATCGCCGTCCAGGTAATTTCTAAATTTGTATTGCCATGCACTTGCGGTATGGTCTGCCCTTCACGGTTGGGCTTGAAGCGGTAGCGAAAGCTGGCATATAAAATCAGGGCTTCAACGATCACGAAGACCGCAATCGCGATGTAGTACACATACCCATACAATTGCGAAATCTGGCGGGCCGTAGTGGCGAACGGATTAAGCCAATCGCCACTCCCTTTAGGTGCGGCAAAGGCAAGCGATGGCAGCAGGAGTACGCTCATGCCAATCAGGAAGATGAACTGCCATCCTCGGCGACGAAGCACTCGGAACAAAGCCATGCGACCTCCTTAACAAACACAAGCGTCGAAGCAACGACCCAGAAACGGCAGCGGGGAGGCCTATCTGAACGAGTACGGAGTAGGACCCTGCTTAGTATAGCACTTGCTCCTGCTCCCGGCTGTGACCTTTGTCACAATACTACTGTGGTAAGCCTTCCCCAAGATCGTGAAGCTCCGGGCATACTGGCGTCGAAGGCGCCGTGGGTCTATGGCTGTTGGCGCCGCTTAACGATCACTCTTGGAAGCTACCCTGACGCGGGTGATGGTTTGACCGACTGCCTGCCCTGGACCTTGCTTGCCGTGCACTGCGTGTTCCCAAGGAAGAGGAGCAGGGCCAGCGCGTTGACAAACCGCTCCAGCGGCGCAGCGTAAACCAGCCAGCGAGGCCGACGCTCACGCGCACGATCATCGACAGGTGACAGCAGTGCGAGGTACGCGTAGAAGGTGCGCTCGAAACGGATGGGCAAGTGCAGCACAGCCGGGAAGATGATCGGCGCGTGGCCGAACAGCATGCTGGCAACGAAACCCAGAAACATGCTGTGGAGGCTCGCGTCATACTACGGCTACCTGCAACGCCGCCAAACTGGAGCGCGAACGGAGCGCCGGCGGCAAGCCAGCCATCGCCCAGGAGGAGGGCGATGGTGATGAAGCGTCAGTCCTGCCCGCGGCACCGTCCGCCACGTAATATCATGGTGCGCGAGCCAGATGCTCAGTGCGAGCATGCCCGCACCGGCTAGGTGGACGCCGGCGTCGAAGGCGGAGAGCGAGAGGATACAGCCCACTCAGGAGGAGTCCAAGGGCGGCGAAGGTGGCATAGTGCCGGCGTTGGAGGTGCGACAGGCGGCTGAGCTCCAACCGCTCGCCCACGATGGTGATGACCGGGAGGCCTGCTTACCAGTACACGAGGCCGGGGATCGGCCGCCCGGCAAGCAGAGCGTATTGCCCACGAGCAGAGGGTGCGACCGGAGGGGAGCGCAAACGTGTACACCATGGAGGGAACGGCATGCGGGCCGAACGGCTCACCTGCGCGGCTCGCTGCCTCGCAGCAGATCACCGATCAACAAGGCAAACAGGACCGCGGCAGCCAGTTGGAGTACACCTCCGCTAACGAGGAGCACGCGCGCGTACGGCAGATGGCTACCTGCCCCAATCCAGCCGAGCCCGATCAGTGCGACGCCGCCGATGGCGATCCAGGACTGCGCCGTCGCCAGGCGCGCCGAGCGCAGGGCCCGCCCGGTGAAGTGCGGCAGCATATGGTAGGCCATACCGTAGATCAGCAGTGTCACCCAGCCCCATACGTTCAACTCGGCATGCAGCGGCCGCAGCATACCACCCAGCGCCCGGTCGAAGGCAAAGCTTACCCCGAGGCTGATGCCGAGCGCCAGGGAGACGAAGGCGGCTTTGAGACAGCATACGCTCAGTCGGCTCACGGCAAGCGCTCCTCTAAGCTCGACTGAATGGGCATGGGCTGCGATCGAACGGTCGTGATGGTGGGCCACACGTTCCAGGTAAAGCATCCGAGCGCACACGCCATTAATGTGCCGCCCGCGGCGAAGACGTGCGGCCAGCCCCAGCCCAGCGCTGGGACCATCAGTGCGAGCGCACCGTAGTGTCCGAGCAGGCCGACGCACGCCCAGGCATGGCCGCGCACGCCGCGCCCGCTGAAGCGCGGCAGGACATGGTAGGCTACACCAGTGATCATCAGCATGACCCAGCCGAGCGTCGCAAGATGTTCGGCAGCCAGGGTCCAGGTCGCGCCCAGCCGACCGAGGTAGACGGCAAGCAGTAATACCAGAGCGAGCGGCAGGCACAGCCCCGCGGCCTTGGTTGCGAGCGTACCTACCCGGTCGATATCTGACTGGCCGGGAATTGGCGAAACAGGCGTGCGCTGGCGTCGGGCCGCGCCCTTCAGGAACAACAGCAGCGTATTGGCCATGAAGAGCAATGCCCCAACGAGCTGGAGCGCGAGGCCGCTATCGATGCCCGGCCGCCGCCCAGCGAGTAATGAGCCGGTCGCCACGGCGAGACCACCGGTAAATATGGCCCAGTGTGCCTGAATCAACTGCGGATAGGGGAAGTCGCGCGCGGCAAAGATCGGCAGCGTGTGGTAGTTGACCGCAACGATCAGCGCGGTGATCCAGCCGAAGAGCGTCAGGTGAATCATGGCGGCCCAAACAACGTCGCGGCCCACGCCCACGAGCACCAGCAGATGCAGCAGCGCGGCACCGAGCAGCGCCAGCAGGCCGGTTGCCAGAAAGGCGTGGATGCTGCCGCTCACCGTGGTTGCTGCTGTATCGCCGCGTCGAGTGCCACGCGGACCTGCTCTGGATCAAGGCCATGAGGTTCCAACGCGGTCCGCAGCGCCAGCGAGCTGCCGTGGCAGGTGTCGAGTCCGAACGTGTGCAATATCTGGAGCGCGGCGGGATAGCGCGCGACGATCACAGTGAGCGTATCGGGATCCGCGCTGGCGCGCGGTGTATCCGTCGGGGTGAGTGTAGCCATCAGTGTAACCTTCATATGTTTGGGCAGTTGATGCTGCTAGTCTAACGAGCGTGCGACCGCAGCGCTGTGACGTTTGTCCCATGCGGACCGGCGCGAATCCAGCTGCCGCGATGACCCGACGCAAGGCCGCCGTTCAGGTCTGCGTGCTCCAGGCGCGGTCGTCGTCGAAGCAGATCAGGTAGGGCAGGCCAATCGCATCCACCGACCAGATCTGCTCGCAACGCGACCGAGAACCTTGGTCGGGCAGGCGGTGATACAGGCACCGCATCTGGTGCAGCGTGCCCGGTCGATAGTCGTGAGAGGCAATGCGTCGACTTCCAGGGATACGCTCCTTTGTCACTTCTCAGTGACCCACATGGCAGGCTACGGTGCAGCGACAAAGCTCACATTTCGGCGCACTTGCGTAGCCCGTCGCGGTCAAGGATGCGGATCGAGCCACGTTCAAGCGCGATCAGCCCGGCGACCTCGAACGACTTCAGCGCCCGGCCCACCATCTCGCGCACCGTACCGAGATGAGCCGCCATCTCAGTATGGGTCAGGGGCGGAGGCGGCTCGCCATGCTTGGCCGCTGCGGCCTGCTGGAGCAAGAGCCTGGCTAGCCGCCCATGCACGGTATGGAGCGCCAGGTCCTCGACCAGTCCGACGAGCATGCGCAACCGGCCGGCGAGCTCGTGGAGCAGCGCGGTCGCCAGTTCGGGATAGCGCTGGATAAGATCATGCATAGCAGCGCGAGGAAGCACCAGCAGCGTCGTAGGCAGGAGCGCCTCGGTCGTGGCCGGGCAGGGACCACCGTCGAAGATCGGCACCGTATTGAAATGATCGCCCGCCTCGACGACATGCATAATTTGCTCGCGTCCCTCCGCCGAATAGCGCGCGACCTTAACGCGCCCCGCGGCGACCAGATACATCGCCTCGGCAGGGTCCCCTTCGAGCGTAATCAGCGTGCCGCGCTCGACCCGGCGCTCCACGGCGCTCGCAGCCAGCGCTTCCAACGCTGCGTCCCCCAGGAGCCCGGCAAAGCTCACGTGGCGAATCACTTCGCGCCGGTCCAATCAAGCCTCCAGGTAGTTTGACAACCGAACGCCGAACGGGGTATCTGTGAAAGGGAAACGCTCAGGTGTGCACCTCCTGCGGCAGGTTGCTCCCCTGGCTGGGCACTAACGCGCGCTGGTTGAGCGCCAGACAGGACCAGGCCATCAGGGCGAGCACAGGAAGCCAGTGGCGTAGCTGCCAAGGGACTGGCGCACGGTGCCCATGACCAGCGGCGGGAAGAAGCCGCCGAGCACCCCCGCTGCGGAAGTCGGAGCAACGGGATTGTGCGACCAAAGGGTAGGCTATCGGCGGTCGAGTGCAGTGCCGTGATGCCATTCGTCGAGTTGCAACGCCTGGGTAGCAGACGTAGCACCGCGCACCCGTGCTTTTTACTGTTCCTTTTCCATATGCACGGTGAGCAGCATAGCGCTGGCTTCAGCCGCACGCACATCATGCGGCACGTCGGGATTCAAAATTAGGATGTGGCCGGCACTTAACGCGTGGTCGTGTCCATCCGCCTGCACCATCAAATGGCCTTCCAAAACGTGAATCGCCACCAATCCGTCCGCAGAATGATTGAGCAGTGCGCCCCCTGCATCAAAGGCAAACAGCACTTTTGCTACCGGCACACGATGAAACAG
>JBBRHB010000453.1:0-4662 GCA_038223355.1 Chloroflexales bacterium | reverse complement strand
TGTTCGCCAGCATCTAGCGAATCATTATCACGCCATCGAATCAATGCTGGCGTTAGGACCATTTCAGCACTTGCTGCCCGACCAACTTCGTCGCCAGAGCGTGATCGACCAATTCGACGTAGCCCGTTTTCTGCTGGCTCTGGCCACTCTACAACCGGCTCTTGCCCCCGACTCCCTCACGCTGGATCTGCGAACACTGCTGGACCCGACCTCCGCATCCTGAACTAAGCCGGCCCCTACCATGAGGTCACCGTTAAGCAGTAACGGCGGCCCATAGCCTCCGTGCTCACTGTTCCCTATAATGCAAAAGAATTGCTCTCTATTGCTATAAGGGATCATCATGCCACGAACACCGCATCCCTATGATTGGGACCGTCACTTCGGCCCCCGGGCGCATCGTCGCCGTGGGCCTCTCGGTTTGCTCAGCTTCACAACAGTAGCTGGTATCATGCTGGCTGTATTAATTGTTTTAGGCAATGTTGGCGTCAAGGCCTACACTGTCCAGGCTGGAACTCGTGATCGCTTAACAATTACACCCCTATGGGCCACAGCCTACGCTCGCCAAACAGCGGCGGTGCGGGCGAAGATAGTGGAGGCGCAGCCCAGCCCAACCTCCCACGTACAGCTACCGGTTGGTCACGCCACGACCGTTGGTAATCTGCGTTCTGAACCGCACATTGCCCCCGGTAATATCCTCGGTCAACTCGCGCCCGATGACGTAGCTGTAGTCCTGGAAGCTCAGCCGTCGGTTAATCCCCAGTGGTACCGTGTGCGTATTACTCATACAGTGGGATCGTTAAAGGCAGGCTCCGAGGGCTGGGTTTCGGCTACAGTATTAGCCGTTGCAGTTCCCCAACCTGCTTCCACGACTGTAGCGCCGAGTGCTACACCATAGTCCTAAAGCTATGGCCCTACGAAATGGAGTTCTATGCCCGTTACCAGAGCGAAGCTAATCCATACTGTAGACCGTGCCAAGCTCGAAGCTGTTCTGCACCTGCTCTGCGACGATTATGGCCCACGCGAACGTTCGGGGTCGCGCGACCCCATCGATGAGCTTGTCCTAACGATCCTGTCGCAGAATACCTCTGACCGTAACAGCGGACGCGCCTTTCGCCTGCTCAAAGCGGCCTATCCCACCTACGAGGCTGTCCTTGCGGCACCAACTACTGACCTCTACGAGGTCATCAAAGTGGCTGGCCTGGGCAACATCAAAGCACCACGTATCCAAGCGGTGCTGGCCGAGTTGTTGGCGCGGCGTAGCAACTTTGATCTGAGCTTCCTGCGGCAGTTGCCGCTCGCCGAGGCCAAAAGCTGGCTGACATCACTACCCGGCATCGGGCCCAAAACGGCCGGCTGCGTCTTATGCTTCGCCTGCGACCTGCCTGTGCTCGCCGTCGATACCCACATCCATCGTGTCGCGCAACGGCTCGGTTTGATCGGTCCCAAAGTCAATGCCGATCAAGCCCATGATCTCCTAGAGGCAGCGCTGCTCCCCGCCGAGGTCTATGAGTTTCACGTCAACATGATCTTACATGGTCGCCAAATTTGCCATGCCCAGCGCCCCGAATGCGAGCGCTGCCCCCTCCAGCAGGTGTGTGAGTATTATCGGACCACCGTGGTATACTCTCCGGCTTAGCTACGAGGAACACCCATGCCCCGACGTTGGCTGGCTGTCATTTTGCTTTTGCTTGTCGCCTGTGCCGGCTCACAGCCGGCACTTGGTGCTCAAGAGGTGGCAACCCGCGCAGCGGGGGCCATGAGCAGCGTTAAAACGACCCACTTTGTGATCAACATGACCGGTCGACTGACCTATGTCGATCCCAACGGTGTACTTGGCCTCAAGCAAGCCGAGGGCGATGTCGTCGCCCCAGACAAAGTCCGTGCGACTGTCAAAACCTCGACCTTTGGTATTGCCAGTCAAATCGGCGTGGTCGGTATTGGCAACGAACAATGGGCTACCAATCCGCTTAGCGGTCGCTGGCAGCCGGTTCCGCCGGAGCTCGGCTCCTTCAACCTCGCCGCACTGTTTGACCCACAGGCTGGTATTGCCGGTTTACTCAAAACCGTGCAGTGGACGCTGGAAGCGAGCAAGGATGGCAAGTATCACCTGCGGAGCGCTGTCGATGGTGCGAAGCTTGCGGCCATGACCTCCGGTATGATCACCAAGGGCCACGTCGATGTGCTCCTGCTCGTTGACGCCCAAAGCTTTCTGGTGACCGCTGCGACGCTAGTTGAGCGCGATACCTCGCCCGATCAGCCTACCACTTGGCAAATTGTGCTGACAGTGCCCACAACCCCCGTTGCGATTGCACCGCCGCCGCTGCAATGAACCCTTCCCCTCGTCGCTGGCTGGTTCTTGGCTGGGCTTGTCTGGGGGTGCTGCTGGCAGCTGCGGACCTAACGGCTCTCACCACACTAATCCCACAAATTACCTTCGACCTTGAGGTGGCACTGCCGGGTGGCCTGAATGATGTTGCCTGGATCGTGAGCGCCTACCTCATCAGCAACATCGTCGCCTTGCCCCTAAGCGGTCGCCTGGCAGATCGCTTCGACCGGCGTCTGGTGCTTGTCGGCTCCCTCTGCATCTTCATGCTTGGCTCGATTGCCTCGGCTCTCGCTCCCTCGCTCTGGTTACTGGTCACGGCGCGTGCCATCCAGGGTGTCGGCGCCGGTGCGCTGGTACCGATTACCATGGCGCTTGCGACCGATCTCCTGCCCCGCCCCCGCTGGGCGTTGGCCTTCGGCTTGATCGCCGCCGTTGACACGATTGGCTGGGCGCTCGGTCCACTGTATGGCGCATTGTTTGTATCCGCGCCCGGGCTCTCATGGCGTGGTTTGTTTTGGGCCAATGTTCCCGTTGCAATTCTCGCTGCTGCCGGCAGCTGGTATGCCCTACGCGATCTCAAGCACACTCCCAACCCGCGACCTATCGATTTGCCTGGGGCTGCCCTGTTAACTTTAGGCTTGCTAATACTCAATATTGGCCTTGGCAAGCTTGGTGGTGGTGCGTCGAGTGGTATCTCCTTTGATGCTCAACCGGCGACGGTTCCCTGGTACGCTGCTTCACCGTGGCTGGCAAGTGGTGCGGTCCTATTGATACTCTTTGTGGTGCTGGAGTTGCGGCTGAAGGAGCCGCTAATCAACTTCAGATGGCTCTTGCAGCCGCCCGTGGCGGCGGCCGGGCTGGTGAACGTCCTCTTTGGTGCCTTGCTCATTACCGCTGCTGTAAATGTTCCCTTGTTTGTTAATGCAGTGTCTAACGCCGCCACCACCTCCCCCGCGGCTGCACTACGAGATGCTGCTATCCAAAGCGCCTTGCTCCTGATCGTATTGACCGGTCTCATGGCGCTCTGTGCTCCCCTGGGTGGCGTGCTTGCCGGACGCCTTGGGCCATCTCCCGTCCTAATGGCAGGCGCGCTTTGCGCCATGCTCGGCTTTTGGCTCATGCGCAGTTGGGCGGCGTCTACATTGCCGGGGGCGCTTCGTAGCCACCTGGCGCTCGTAGGGTTAGGCTTTGGCTTATTACTCGCTCCCTCTGCCGCTGTGATCATCGCTGCGGCTCCAGAGGGCGAACGCGGGCTTGCGTCTAGTCTTGTCTTGTTGCTACGTTTAAGCGGTATGAGCCTCGGGCTGTCGGCGTTGACGGCGTGGAGTCTTGCGCGCTTCAACACCTTGTCGACCGGCGATAGTCTGGGCGGCTTGACTGCCGAACGTATTCAACAGATCACGGTAAAGGTTCTTACCAGCACTTTCACGGCTGCTGCCGCTCTGGCGCTGGTCGCACTTCTACTCGGCTTGGTCCGGGGTAAGCATGGTACTGGGGACAGGGCCGTCTAGACCCTCTAGCCTCTCCCTGACCGCTTGCGGATATGTCTATGATCGTGTTTACTGGAACTATCCATTCTTCCCACTTGAATTCCTTCAACTTGTAGGAGCCAATGATGACCAACTATCAGCCGGAAGGGGCAGAGCTGCCGTTGAGCGGTCCTCCCAAAAAGGCCGGACTCTCCGGCAAAGTTGTAAGCGCCATCGTTGCCATCGTCCTGTTGGGAGCGCTGGGCGTTGGTGCTTTCGCGATTGTGCCAACGCTCTTCACCGCTAAACAAGAGATCCCGAAACTGCTGGCCAACGATACCCAATTTTATGCCTCGATTAATCCGAATCTAAGCGCCCTCAAAGGCATCCAGAACATCCAGGATGCCTACAAGAGCGTGACCGATCAAAACAGCCAGTCATCGAAAGATCTTAACCAGCAAGCCTCCGACACGCTGGGGGTGAATTTCACGGACGATGTACAGCCATGGCTGGGCACCGAAATGGCCGTCGCCGTAAGCGGCATAAAAGGGTTAAGCAACAACACCGCGGCCGATGCAAGCGCACTGAGCAAAAATGCCCATCTTGTCTTTCTCCTCGCCACACGCGATAAAACGAAGTCGCAAGCCTTCCTCGATAAGCTACGAAAAAAACTGAGCGATGCCGGCCCCTTTACCGACGAAACCTACCAGAGCGTTAAACTGGCCGCTCGCTCCCGCCCCGCCGCTGTTCAAAGCACCCCACTGAATGCACTTGCGACCGTCGGCGATTACGTAGTACTCGCCTCCGACGTCGAGACGATCAAGGGCGTTGCGGACCGCGCGAAAGATCCTAAAAACACGTTGGCAG
>JBBRHB010000452.1:0-4665 GCA_038223355.1 Chloroflexales bacterium | reverse complement strand
TTGATGTGACCGATCAGGGGATCGGCATTAGCCCGACCGTGCAAGAGCGGCTGTTTGAACGCTTCTTTCGAGCCGAGAATGCCAAGAGCCAGGCCAATGGTATGGGGCTGGGCTTGTTTATCGCGCGCGAAATTGTCCAGTTGCATGGTGGCCATATGTGGGTACGCAGCGAAGAAGCAAAAGGTAGTACCTTTAGCGTCGCGTTGCCGCTGGTTCAGGAGTAATTCGATGACGAGCATCCGCATTGCCCATCTATATCCCGACCAGATGAATATCTATGGCGACCGTGGTAATATTTTGACGCTCCTGCAACGCTGTCACTGGCGTGGCATTGCTGCCGAGGTAGTTGCAGTACAGCCCCGACAAACCGTAGATTGGACCTCATTCGATCTGGCTTTTTTCGGTGGTGGTCAGGATAGTGGGCAGACTCTGATTGCCGAAGATTTTGTCGAGCGCCAGGCGGCCGGGATTCGGGCTGCGGCTGAGGACCGTCTTGTGCTGCTCGCGATTTGTGGTGGCTATCAACTGCTGGGTCACTATTTTCTGACGTATACCAATGAGCAACTCCCCGGCATCGGGCTGTTGGATGTACATACGGTTGGCGGTGATAAGCGCTTGATCGGCAATATTGTCGTCCGCTGGAACGACGATGGTCACCTTGGAGCAAACGCGCCGCGTGAACTGGTTGGCTTCGAAAATCATAGTGGCCGCACCTATCTTGGTCCAGGTGTACGACCGTTAGGTCGTGTTGTGCGCGGTTTCGGCAATAACGGTGAAGATGGCACCGAAGGCGCGGTCTATCGCAACGTGTTCGGCTGCTATATGCACGGCTCACTGCTGCCGAAAAATCCCCATTTTGCCGATCACCTGTTGGAACTGGCTCTCCAGCACCAAAGCCAGGGCGTGCTTAGCCTGTCCCCGCTCGATGACACACTCGAACTCACTGCTCATCGCGTAATGGTCGAACGGCTTACCCACTAGTGCCGCCCATGGCGTGCTTATAGCTCGGCGTATGTACCGCATCGCCTACTGTTCGCCACTTAATCCGGTAGCCTCGGGTATTTCCGACTATAGTGAAGAGTTGCTGCCCTACCTGGGGCAGTATGTCGAGATCGACCTGTTCGTTGAGCGTGGCATAACGCCGAGCAATGCCAATCTACGCCGCATACTACCGGTGCTCCCGCTGGGGAGCTTGCCCGCGCGCCATGGTCAGCAACCCTATGCCGCTGTGATCTATCATATGGGTAACAGCCCTGTTCATAGCGCGATCTATGAGATGTTGGCACGCGTGCCGGGCGTCGTCGTGCTCCATGACTGGGTGTTACATCACTTCAAACTGGGCTACTTGGCTGCACATCATGCTCTCCGCAGCTACCAGGCCGAGCTTCACGAGCGCTATGGGGCAGCCGGCCGGCGTGCTGCCGAGCGCATGCTGCGGGGTCAGCTGACCGACGCAGTCTTTGGCATGCCGCTTAATGACGATGTACTCAACCGAGCGCTGGGACTGATTGGCCATAGCCGCTTTCTGGTGGAACGGGCACGGGCGGTACGACCGGAGCTGCCAATGGCGCTGGTACCGATGGGTGTACCGCTGCCACCAGGGCTCGATCCTTTAGCAGCGCGGGCGATGCTCGGACTGGGGCCTGGGCCTATCTGGGCGTCTTTCGGCCATGTCAACCCATACAAACGCGTTGAGCCAGCTTTACAGGCTTTTCGTCAACTGCGTACAGTCTACCCGCACGCTCAATACCTGCTGGTCGGTTCGGTTTCGCCCCATTACGACCTCGACTCGATCATCAAACAGATGGGGCTCATCGGCTCTGTCACGGTGACGGGCTATGTGCCACCGGAAGTTTTTAATAGCTATGTAGCGGCAGCCGATTTGTGTCTTAACCTGCGCTATCCGACGGCCGGAGAAACATCGGCCAGTTTGTTACGACTACTGGCTGCCGGGCGTCCGACGCTCGTGTCGGCGACCGACGCGTTTCTGGAGTTGCCCGATGCTGTTTGTCCCAAAGTTGATGTTGATCGTTCTGAGCAAGCGTTGATCTATCATTATGCGCACCTCCTGCACACAACACCTGCGTTAGCCACGGCGCTAAGTGAGAACGCACGCGCGTTTGTTGCTCACGAGCACACCTTGGCGCGGACGGCGGAGGGCTATATACGCTTTCTGGCCCAGCTCTATGGTTGGCGGCTGCCGGAGCCGACACGCCCGCCACTGTGGGAGGTTATTCCCGAGCCCTTCTATAGCGCAACCACCCGTGGCCCTGGCCATTTGACCGCCACTATAGCAAGTTCCTCGGCCACCATAGAGGCTGTGACGAGTGGTGTCGGCAAGGCACTCGCCGAGCTGGGAATTACAGCTGACGATGATCTGGCGCTGAGGGACGTGGCGGCAATCGTCACAGGCTTGTTAACGTAATCCGCTACCAGTCTGATAATTTGGTGATACAATGTATTTTCTGTCGTGCCCGCCCATGGGTTGCAGGCACGCAGTCGTTGATACCAGGAGGTAGCATATGCCCATGTGGGCAAAACGCAGCATTGGGTTGCTGCTGGTCTGGAGCGCGGTTGGTATTGTGCCATCCCTAGCTCGCTCCCATGATGCAACGGCATCCTTCACCGATACGGCAGGCCTAGGCATCAAGTATCTTGCTAACGGAGCCTTGACCCTCGCGTCTTCCACTCCTACTCCTCCCCGACCGTATATCACCTTTACGCGCTATGGTCTTGCCGATAGTGCAATCCTGCCCTCTGATACACCCATTGCTAGCGTCGATGTTACTTGGCTCGCCACAGTTCCGACCGGCAGTCAACTTATTGTTATGGTACGTGGCCGCCTGGCCAACGGCCGCTGGGGTGGGTGGGGTAATGATGTGGTCGTGGGGACGCCCGTTTCATTCGATACGCCGGTACAAGCCGTGCAAGCGCGGGCCGTTCTGCTCGGCTCGGCGACGGCTGCTCCGGTGATTCGCAATCTCCATTTGCAACCACGTCTCGCCGGTTTATCGGCTATGGCATGGCACCGGCAGGCAGCACAAGTCGCCCCAACGTACCGTCTGCGGGTAACGCGCGAGGGATTGGTTGGCTACCATACCGCTAATGGTCATCGTATCCGGTCGAATGATGTGTATGTTTCACTGCCATCCTGGAGTTCGTTATCGAGCTTAGGCGGCCATGAATATGAGGTTCGGCTATCGGCGAATGGCAAGAGCATTGTCGCGCCGGTATGGGACGTGGGGCCGTGGAATCAGCATGATGACTTCTGGGCCACGAATCGTCAAGGCTATCCCGACCTGCCGACCGGCTGGCCGGAAGACCACGCTGCTTATTACGAACACTATAATGGCCGCATGGCAGAAGAAGGTTGGGTCCGCTTTCCGACGGCAGTCGATATCGGCGACGGTGCATTTTGGGCGCTAGGGCTAGATGGC
Organism: Chloroflexales bacterium; assembly: GCA_038223355.1. Taxonomy (GTDB): domain Bacteria; phylum Chloroflexota; class Chloroflexia; order Chloroflexales; family Kallotenuaceae; genus JACDGP01. Next base: position 1,228 of record JBBRHB010000452.1, on the reverse strand, counting down.
GAACAGGCTGTCGTTAACGTGACCTTTTTATGGCTCGGCGACGATCCAGGCCGCAACGCAACGCCATTGAACCGTGACCCAGCCCACCGCCCCACCCGCTCGGCTGAGACGGCAGCGGTATCCAAACCACCGGACATTACGCCAAGCGAACAGCCTGCGCTGCCGCTTGAGCGGGTCGAGGTGGCAGCCGTTGACGGTCCGCAGTTCGACGCCAATACGAGCGCCTGGCACACCGCGACCTGTGGTGATGCGGCACCGGCACGTTGGCTGGCCGGTTATCCATTGAGTGTACGAGCTGCCCTCTGGCGACCACAACTCGCCGGTGGTACATATGATGTGCAGGTACATGTGCCATTATGTGCTGGCTTACGACCAACAACACAGGCGGCCAGTTACCTCGTCCATACTGCGGATGGCAGCGAGCAAAGTGTGACGATTAATCAGGCCACTGCGCCCGATCAATGGGTCTCACTCGGCCACTTTTCTTTCGCAGCCGGCAGCAATGATTTCGTGAAATTGACGGCGAGCGCCTCCCAAGCGGGCCATGCCGTTTGGTTCGACCGCGTGCGCTGGCAGCAGGTTGGCAACTAACGATAGTTCAGCCGCTCCCGCCGAGCTGTTACGGCATAGCGGCACAATCTTGCTGGTCGTCGTCTCATTGCTTGGTCTGGCTGCCTTTGGCTATCCTTTTCTCCTCAGCCGCATGCCCCAAAGTGATCCGTTGGGAGCGCATGCGGCTGATGCACCGTTAATCGTCGGCCTGCTGGTGCCGCTGTTGCTCTTGCTGGTACTTGCTGAGCTTGGCGCACGGCAGGCTAGCGCCAAGCTGATTGCCTTGCTCGGTGTGCTCACAGCGATCAATGCGGTGCTGCGGCTCCCAACCGGCCTTGGCGACTCACCGACCGTCTTTTTTATGCCGATTTTGCTCGGCTATGTCTATGGTGCCCAGTTCGGCTTTCTGGTAGGTGCGCTGAGTATCTTTGTGTCGGCGTTTCTGATTCCCGCCGGCTTCGGACCATGGCTGCCCTTCCAGATGTTCGCGTTAGGCTGGTTGGGGATGGGTGCCGCAGCGTTACGGCCCGCTCAACGGCTGGGCCACTGGCCGGAATTGATCATTCTCACGCTGTATGGCTATGGCGGCTGCTTGCTTTTCGGTGTGCTCATCAACATCTATTTCTGGCCGTTAACCGCGTCGGGTTCCCCGCTAGACTGGCAGCCCGGGCTAGGC
>JBBRHB010000451.1:0-4677 GCA_038223355.1 Chloroflexales bacterium | reverse complement strand
GCCGGCGCGTCTCGGCGTTGAAGTAACGGAGCGGGACATGTAACAAACCGCCGTGGTAAATGATCTGTGGTCCGCCGCACGTCAACTGTAGCAGTGCTTCGGTATGGACCGGATTGATATCTTGCCAGTGATGCACGTCCCATTGCTCGGGGTCGCCGGCGTCGGCTCGCATTAGATCCATGCGACGAGCCATTTCGGACCACTGGGCATCAAGGATCTGGCCGGGATAGTCGGGGTTCTGGCCCTGGAGATAGCAGTACCATGGTGCGCTATGAATGTCGTCGCCTTTGCCACGACCCGGCTGCACCGCCGGCCAGGTCGTAAGCCGCTCGGGGAACTGGGCGAGCCGAGCCGCATCCTCCGCCGCCTGTGATAGCGCCCAGAGCTGAAGGGTATGCTCGGGCGCTAGGGGGCGAAAGGCCGTCCAGCCCTGATCGGTATGCCGGTGGGGGACTAGCAGTTGACCGTTCTCCACACGGCCCAGCGCGATCATGCGGTCGATCTGGCTGCGGGGAATGTCGAGGTAGTGCCTATCACCCGTCAGCAACACGGCGTTCATCGCCGCGATCGTTAGCGGCTGTATGATCGTCATTAGACCGTGCGGCCAGCGCCAGCCATAATAGCCACCCCACCACTTGCCGCCCATCAACTCGCCGATCTTGCCGTTTGGTCCGACATTGTCGGGGCAGAGGCCATCGTTGGCCTTGATGCGTTCGGCCCAGGCTTCAATATAATCCAAAACCCAGGCGCGATAACGTTCATCGCCGGTCCACGCGTAGGCATGCGTGACGAGGCTGGTCGCCGTCAGATTCAATGGAACGTCACCTCGCATCTGGCGTGCGTTAAGGAGTTTAAGGATCTCGCTATAGACACGGTCGTCATTCCAATCGGCGATTGGACCGTTCACACCAGGAATATCTTCAAACGGTGCGGGATAAGCCGCCAAAATAGCGCGGTGGGTCGACCAATCATCCCATTCGTTGACGAGGCGCGGTCCTTTGCTGCCATTGATTGGTGAGCGTAGCATCCGGTGCTCAGAGTCCCAGTTGGCGGCCTCGGGGTCAAGCCCCATATACATATATGCGAAGCGTTGTGCCCGGGCCCGGTGCAGTTGCAGCCCCGGGTCGGCCAAGCCAAAGCTATAGAAGAGGCCCGAGCTTTCACCATGGTGCATCCAGTCGTAGAAGGCATCGAACTCCCGCCATACCTGACCGTAGGCGGTGAACTGTCGCGTTACCGCTTCCCATAAGAAGCGGCTGCGCTCGTATGCATCCTTGCTGCCTCCTAGCGCCGAGAAGAGTGCCCAGTTGCCAAAACTCTCGTAGCCGTCGTCCGACCCATCCATACCCGGCCATGTTTGCCGCCAGATTAGGCTGCCGTCGGGGCGGGTGTAGCGCTCCTGGAAGATCGGCATGGCAGCATTCATTGTGTCGATCAACTGGCGCTGCTTCGTCGCCCAAGGCGGGGGTGGTGCGAGGCGCGTCGCCGTGAGGGTTGGTAGTGTCATAGAAGCTCCCGGTATAAACTGTATTGTAGAATGATAGCCGCGATTGCGCTAGAATAGCGCAGTGGCGGCTACGTTGCACGAACGGCAAAAGAGGAATGATGATCGAGAATGTTGTGAAGAGCCGACTCCAGCGTGGTGAGGCGGCCCTGGGTGCATGGCTTAACCTCGCGAGCCTCTCCTCCGCCCGGCTCATGGCACGGCTTGGCTTTCAGTGGCTCACGATCGACGCGGAGCATGGTGCGCAACACCCGGGCTTGATCGCAGATATGGTCGCAACCATTGCCGATGCGGGCGTTTGTGCCCCGTTCGTTCGTATTCCGACCAACAGTGTCGAATGGTACAAATGGGCGCTGGACGCAGGTGCTTTTGGAATTGTCGTGCCAATGGTTAACCGCCGGGAGGATGCGGAGCGGGCCGTTAGTTGGTCACGCTACCCACCGGAGGGGACGCGCAGCATTGGTGGCGCGTTCGCACACTATGCCTGGGGCGCTGCGAATCGAGCGGAGTATGTGGCTGCTATTAATCGTGAACTGCTGGTAATCGTTCAGATCGAAAGTGCACAGGCCCTCGCTAATCTGGACGATATCATGAGCGTCCCCGGCATTGACGTCGCCTTCGTCGGTCCGAACGATTTACATGCACAGCTCGGGCTAGCACCACGCAGCGAGAGTGACGAGCCGGCCTTTGTCGAGGCGCTCGCACGTATCAAAGCCGCAGCTCAACGCTATCACCTAGCGCTGGGCATCTATAGTAGTGATGGCGTGGCGGCGGCTCAGCGCATACGTGAGGGATTTCAGCTCATCTCGATCACGTCAGACGTTGCCTCCCTGACGGCGGGAGCCCTCGAAAACCTGGCCAATGCCGGACAGCAGCAAGCAAACACGGCCGCGGAATAAGCATAGCAGTTGTAGGTGTACCTTATGAATGAGCATATCTTTCTGACGCTGCATAGTGACCAATGGTGTGTCGAACGCGACGGAATAACCTATGGGTTAGGCCAGGACGTTCCTTCGCTAGACTGGCTCTTGGCCAATCTGCCGGCCTCGGAGGTTATGGAACGCCTACTCGCAGCTCGCGGAGCACCGCTGCAGCCGCAGGCTAGGGCATATAATGCCCCAGTCGGTAGGCAGGAGGTTTGGGCATCGGGAGTGACGTATAAGCGCAGCGAGGAGGCACGTGAGCGCGAGTCGCAGAACAGCACGATCTACACGCGGGTCTATCATGCGGAACGACCGGAGCTGTTTTTTAAGGCCTTCGGCCCAGAGGTGATTGGTAGTGGGGCGGCAGCCGGTATCCGATTTGATGCGACATGGTCGGTACCTGAGCCAGAACTGGTGGTCTTGTTCAACCAGCGCATGGAGGTGATCGGCTTCACCATCGGCAATGACTTGAGCTCACGCGACATCGAAGGCGAGAATCCACTGTACTTGCCGCAGGCCAAAGTCTACGAGCGCGCCTGTGTACTCGGCCCGCGTATCTGGCTGCAGCCGGGAGTGGAGCAATGGCCGGACGTTAGCATTAAGCTGGTCATTAACCGCACGGGAGAGACGGTCTTTAGCGGCGAAACCGCTACGAGCCAAATTAAACGGTCACTTGCTGAACTCGGGAGTTATCTTGGCCGCTGTAGGCGTTTCCCCAACGGTGTCTTCCTTTTTTCCGGCACCGGGATTGTGCCGCCGGACTCTTTCTCACTAGCCGTGGGTGATGAAGTTCGCATCACCATTGATCCGATTGGCGAGCTTATCAATCCAATCATGACTGTCGGAACGGCTTAGCCAGAAGCAGTTCCAGTCGCTGCTCCTTATACGAGGCCATATACGCGTGCGGCAGTACCGCCGAAGATCTGGTCTTGCGTCGCGGTGGGCAAGCCTCGCACATACTCCTGCACAACGAGCACGACCTCGGCATAGGTTGCGGCCAGCGTGCATACCGGCCAATCCGAGCCGAACATTAGCCGCTCAGGGCCGAAGCAATCGAAGACGACGTCGAGATAGCGCTTGAAGTCGCTGGGCTGCCACTGCTGCCAGGCGGCCTCGGTCACCATACCGGAAACCTTGCACACGACATTGGGGAAGCGGGCCAGCGCGCGAATATCAGCGTCCCAAGGGGTGAGGGTTTGCACCTTGATGAAGGGTTTGGCAATATGATCAAGTACGAACTGCTGCTGAGGAAACTGCTTGACAACATCGACAGCGACGGGCAGATGCTTGGGGAACAGCAGCAGGTCATAGACCAGCTTGAACTCAGACAACAGGCCGAGGCCGGCCAGGAAGGATGGTTGCAGGATGAACTGGTCATCCTGTTCATCCTGCACGAGGTGGCGGACGCCTTTCAGCTTGGGACGGCTCACAAATCGTGCTAACTGTTCACGCACCTGCGACGAGCGCAGGTCCACCCAACCCACCACGCCTTTAATGAAGGAGTATTGATCCGCCACGTCTACGAGCCACTCGGTCTCTTGCAAACTCTGGCGGGCCTGCACCACCACGGTGCCTTGTATGCCGGTTCGGCGTAGGAACGGTTGCAGGTCGGCGGGTAGATAGTCGTGTTTGAGCACCTCCATTTGCTCTGTCATCCAGCTATACTCGTCTGGATGGTAGCGCCAGAGGTGGTGGTGAGCATCAATGTGCATGTTGGGACTCCGTATTGCGATTGCGGTTTCGGTTTATGCGGAGACCAGGATCATGTTCGCGTATTGAATTGTGTCGCCTGTACGAATCAGACCGATCGCATGTGGCACGTGCTGCTTGAGTGAGCCGTGCGGCTCATAGGTCATATGGACACCGGCGGTGGCAGCCCCGAAGCGCTCCTGCACAGCGGGGCTGTTATGGTCGCGAAACTCCTGGGCCATCATGATCTCGCCGATCACAAAATTTGTCCGGATTGCTTGGAGGACCTGCAGGACGGTTGGGATATCATCGATCAAGGCAAGGTCCACCGTCTCGATCATCGGCCAGTATGGGAAGCCCCGGTCGGCAATCACCAGCATATTGGTGTGCCGCACACGACTCAGCAGGTCGTTGATCGCCGGGTTTAGAATACCGCTCTTCAGCACAGTCGCCTTCCTGCTTTTCGGCTTATTGCTTGCTCTTGGTTTGCGGGTCGTCTGACGGGATAGGAATAGTATCGAGTTCGGCCCATAGTTCGTTGGGGATCGGATGACGGGCTAA
>JBBRHB010000450.1:0-4696 GCA_038223355.1 Chloroflexales bacterium | reverse complement strand
CGGTAGCGTGGTTGTGTGGGGACGGCTGCGGGGTTCAGCGCATGCCGGAGCACTCGGTGACGAAAGCGCCTGCGTCTGTGCGCTTGAACTCACGCCGACGATGTTACGCATCGGCAGCAAAATGGCCCGACCACCGGAATCGCGGCCATCGGGTCCAGAAGTCGCCCGCGTCACAGTGCAGGGTATTGAAGTCGAGCCATGGGAAACCGGTAAGCGTTAACTCAATACATTATGGAAGGAATACAGTATGGCCCGTATCGTCACGATTACATCTGGTAAAGGTGGCGTCGGCAAAACTACGACGACAGCGAACCTGGGTACTGCACTGGCCATTCACGGCCAGCGCGTGGCGGTCGTTGACGCCGATATTGGTCTGCGCAATCTTGATGTCGTGATGGGCTTGGAAAATCGCATCGTCTATGATCTGGTCGATGTGGTCGAAGGCCGTTGCCGGTTGCGGCAGGCCTTGATCAAAGATAAGCGCTTCCCCGAGCTGTTTTTGCTGCCCGCCGCCCAAACGCGCGACAAGGATTCAGTCACGCCTGACGATATGATCGCGCTCTGTACCGAATTGCGCCGCGAGTTTGATTTCGTCTTGATTGACTCGCCGGCCGGGATTGAGGCCGGCTTCCGGAACGCCATCGCCGGGGCCGATGAGGTCGTTATCGTGACGACACCCGAAGTATCGGCGGTGCGCGATGCTGACCGGATTGTCGGGCTGGTCGAAGCCAACGAGAAAGGCCATCCAAAGTTGATCCTCAATCGTATTCGTCCTGATATGGTTAAGCGTGGCGACATGATGACCAACGAAGATGTGGTCGAAATTCTGGCGATCGACCTGATCGGGGTGGTGCCCGACGATCAAAGCATTATCACGACAACCAACCGGGGTGAGGTCGCGGTCATGGATCGCAATTCACAAGCGGGGCGCGCGTTTTCGAATATTGCCCGCCGTTTGATGGGTGAAGATGTTCCATTGCAGGTGTTGACGAGCAATTCTGGCTTGCTCAACCGCATGTTCGGCGCACTTGGTTTACGGCGTTAGGAGCGGGCGCCTCTTACCTGGGAGAAGATTCACAATGAGCTTTTTAGATACGTTACTTGGCCGCACTCGTACCAATAGCTCGTCGGTAGCAAAAGAGCGCCTGCTGACGGTCCTGGTTCATGATCGGGTGAAGTTGACCCCCGACATGATGGAAGCCATGCGCGCCGAGATTGTGGCCGTTATCTCGAAATATGTTGATATTGAAGATGCCGATGCGATCGAGGTGTCACTGCTCCGCGGTGATACTGCCGATCACCTGAAAGCCGATATTCCGGTACGACGGCAACGTACATGAGGCACGTGTGACTCAGCTACAACCGTTGCGCTTCCCACTGTGGGCTAAAATTACCACTATCGCCATTATCACGACGCTCTTTGTCATGCTATTGCGGGCGATGGATGGCTTGCTGACGCCATTTTTGTGGGCGATGGTAACGGCCTACCTACTCAGCCCAATCGTCCGCATATTAACGCACCGCACCCGCGTCAGCCGCTTCTACTGGGTTTTACTGCTCTACGTGATCGCCGGTTTCCTGATCTTCACTGCGGTTAATACGCTCGGGCCGTTGGTCGCCGATCAATTCACCAGTTTGCGCAAAGCCTTACCGGATTTTGCGAACGGTGCTTCGAGCTGGATCGAGCAACATGGCACGCTGCGGATCGTAGGCGTTAGTATTAATCTCCAGGCAGCTGAAGACGATTTGGTGCGCTGGCTCACCACCCTCATCACCGATATTCCCAAGAATTTGCCCAACCTGTTGATCGGCGTGATCGAGCGGCTGATTTTGTGGCTCGTCTTTCTAGTCGTGACCTTCTATCTGCTGTTGCAGGGTGAACGTGTTGTTAACTCGGTCTATAATCTCGTCCCCGCACCGCATCGTGAGGAGATCCGCGAACTGGGTCATTCGGTTGACCGGGTATTAGGCGCGTATATCCGCTCGCAAATCATACTGATCGTGGTGATGACGGTTGTAACTTGGGCGGCACTGTCGATCCTGGGGATTCAGTATGCCCTGATCCTTGCGATTACTACCGGCTTCCTAGAGGTCATTCCGTTCGCGGGTCCGTACACCGCAGCGGCCATTACGATCTTCGTCGCACTGGTTCAGCAAACGCCGCCGTTTGGCTGGCCACACTGGGTACTGGCACTCGTCGTCGCAGGCGTCTATCTAGTCCTACGCCAGGCTGAAGATCATTTGATCATCCCCAACTTGGTCGGTCATATTGTGAAGTTGCATCCAATCGTCGTGATTTTCGCCGTGCTGGCGGGTGGCCATCTGGCCGGTCCCCTGGGGCTATTTGTGGCGATCCCGGTTGCGGCAAGCCTACGCATCGTGCTGGCCTACCTGTACAACAAACTGGTCGATAGCCCGACGCCGATCGCCGAGGTCCATGCTGAAGAAGCGGAGCTCCTTGGGTCCACGCGCGTGCCGGCCTCACCAGAGCCATCACCGGTTGCCCCCCCACCACAGGTGCTGACGCGGCGGCCCGAACGCAACGATGAACCTGCGACACGCTGAACCGACCGAGCTCACAGCGTGTGCTGCCCTGTCCACCCAAGTTCAATCGGCTTATGTGTGGCAGGTTCAAGTTGAGCGCGACGCGACTCAACCATTAGTGAATACAGAAATTGCGGTAGCACTGCGTTGTATCCGCTTGCCGCGACCCGTGATGCTGCAGATGGTGGGTCCGAGTCTGGAAGAGCTTTGGCGGGTTGCCGAGCTAGTGCTGGTCGCCGAAGAAGGCGACGCAATCGCGGGCTACGCCGTGCTCACACAGGCGATTGAGCAACCGGCCTGGATCCTAGCACGGCTGGTCGTCGCCCCCGCCCTGCGCCAGCGTGGTCTGGGCAGCCAACTGCTCCAGGAAGCAGTACGCTCGGCGCAAGAACAAGGCCAGCAAGGCTTGCTGGCTGCGTGCCCCGCCCGTAATTATCCTGCGGTTGCCTGTCTGGTACGTGGTGGTTTGACCTTTGCGGGCTATAGCGAAGCCACCTATGGACGCGGCGATATTGCGCTGTTATGGCAGCGTAGTATATAGCACAAAGGCCACCGCTTCGCTAAACACGAAGCGGTGGCCTTTACTGGTGGGGATGAAGGGACTCGAACCCTTACACCTTGCGGTATATGCTCCTAAGGCATACGCGGCTGCCAATTACGCCACATCCCCGCGCGGCGAAAGTATAGCACGGCTGTAGCTCGGTCGCAAAGACCTTTGGGTGAAGATGGGCGGGTCGGGTGGATGCTGCTACAACTCTGCAATGCGAACCTGCGCCTGGGCAAGGTGCTGCTGTAAGGCTGTCACCTGCTCCACGAGAGCCAACTGTGCGCTCGTCACCTTCAGCCGGCTCTCCAGCCAAACCCCTTCGCTCAACCTAACAATGGCCCCATCTGGGCGTAGGAGATGGCGTCGTCTCGCGTCATGGTTGATCCGATCCTCCACTCCTCCCTGAAGGTTCTCTCATCGAGTTCAGCACGCACGGTCATGACCACCTGATCGAAGTCCTCTTGTTCTGTCGGGGGCAGTGGGGTCTGTGCCGCCACACGCAGCGCGGCAGCGGCGGCACACAGCCTTGTTGCAGGCTGGTAGCTCCCTTCTGCACAAGCTACGGCAGCGATACCTTCCAGGCACCAGGCACTATAGGTGGTATTGCCCAGCCGCTGGTAGAGTGCCAAGCTTTCCCGGTAGCGGACCTTCGCACGCTCGTAGTCCTGCTGTTGGCGGGCCACATGCCCCAACAAGGTGAGGATGTTGGCAATGCCCCAGGTCATGTCGATAGCTCGCACATCGGCGAGAGCTTCTTCCAAGAACTCGGTGGCACGCGCGAGATCCCCGCGCTTGCGTGCCAAGTCCCCGAGGTTGAGCAGGGCATGTGAGAAGTTATGGGTATCTCCTGCATCCTTGGCACGTTTGGCCGCCGCATAACTCTTCGTGAGGAAGGCGGCGGCGTCGTCTTCCGAGCCTCCGGCCAACACGATGGAACCGAGCAGCGCCAGCACGTAGCTGATCTCGCCCTGGTCACCCGTCCGCTCGGCCAGCGCGAGTGCCTTTTCAGCGCAGGCGAGGGCGCGGTCTCTCTTGCCCAGGTGCATCATGAGCCGCGATGCGTAATAGAGTGCTCTGCTGCGTACGGCGAGAGAAGCAGCCGGCGCTTCGCTAGCTTCGTCCAGCGCGAGCATCCGAGAATGCCACAGATTTGCCTCGCTCATCTGGCCGCGTGTTGTCCAGAAATAGCCAAACCACGTCGCCAGCTGCAGGCCGAGTGTCACCTCGCCACGCTCATACGCCCAGGACAGTGCTGCACGTCCGTTGGCAGCTTCCGGTTCGAGGTCTGCCTCACGGCTCCCCTGGCCTGATCCAAGGCGCTCCGCTTCCTCGGCTAGCGCCGCGTAATACTCGGCATGGCGCCGCTGATAGTCTTCCTCCTCCCCTGCTGCCCGCAGTTGTTCGGCCGCATACTCGCGAATCACTTCGAGCATGCTGTAGCGCGGGTAGCCCTCTCCTGTGGTCTGCACCTGGACAAGACTGGCATCGACGAGCGCCGCGATGGTCGAGAGTCCCTCATCGGACGTGCTCGGTTCCTCTGCCGGACAGATGGACACTGCTGCTGAAAGCTGAAATCCTCCCATGAAGATGCTCAGCGCGCGGAAC
>JBBRHB010000449.1:0-4703 GCA_038223355.1 Chloroflexales bacterium | reverse complement strand
TTCTGCCGTCGCCCCGTCCAGCCGCAGCGCCATGTTCTTTTTCGTGGCTGCGCTGCTGCTGCTCTTGACCGTGCAGGGCGGCTACACCGCCCTGCTGAGCATACCGCCGGTTAGTAAGTACTATGATGCACTGCTGTTCCTTCGTGAATTACTGCGCACCGTGCACAATGCGCTTAATTGGATCTCGCCGATTGCGCTCCTGAACTCTGGCCTCGACGCAGCCATGCGCGCGAGTTGGCAAGATATCGGTCAATGGGTCGCGGCGGCGCTGGTTGGCTGTGCTACCTGGTTGACACTGGCGGTCTGGGGCCTCAACCGGCGGGGAGTATTACCATGAAGCGACTTACGCTGCGCCTGTTAGGGCCGGTCTTCCTGCTGGCACTCCTTGCGGGCAGTACGACGACTGAAGCTCAACAGATTGATCGCAAAGAAGCTGTGGTTTATGGCATTAATGCGTCGGTTCCAGATGGCTTTGTTGGCACCTTCGCCCCGCCGTCGGCTTCTGCTATCTACCTACTCGCCGATCAAACCAGCGTTATTTCCCTGCGCAAAACCTTCATCTACTTCTGGCCGATCACCAACGAGTATCAGGCCGACTGGGAGGTGATGAATCAGGAGATCGCGGGCACACTTGAGATTTCCAAGAATGGCGAGGTCGTCCAGCAGGTCGCACCCACGGACTACACGATCCAATATACCCCCCAAAAACTGACCGCAGCTAGTGCCCGGCTCTCCATCGGCCCACAGGCGGTCAAGGCCCAGAATGATTTCTTGGCCCAACAGCACGCGTATCAGCAAGCGTCAATCAAGTACTATGCTGCGGAACAAGCGTGGCTTGCGGCGATGGACGACTTCCAAGCCAAACACAGCAACGAAGCCACGCCCAAAGAACTGCCGCCCCCGGAGCCGGTACAGCCTACACCCATTTCGATCAACTCGAACGGCTTGAACCGCGGGTTTCCGATCAAGCTCACTCCGGGTAGCTATACAATCCTCTTACGCGCTAGCCAGGGTAAGATGGTACCACAAAGCCAGCGCTCGCTCACAGTCTTTGCGCCGCGCCGTACAGCTGTCGGCTATACGGTTGTGCCGGAGACGCGCTGGACCACTCCGGATCAAGTGAACGACCAAGCAGATGTGATCCTGGGCAAAGGTGGCAGTAATCTATACTTGGAGCCGCTCGTGATTCGTGAGTATCCTCAGCGGGCCTACGCGTTTCTCCAAGACCCTCAATACCTTGGTAATGATACTGCCGATTGGAGCTGGGTCAACGGCGAAGCGATTAAAGGTGCGACCCTGGAGATCACCGCTGCCGGCGAGGCTACCGACCGCAGTTCGCTAACGCCCTACAAGGTCAACCAGTTGCCTGGCCAGGCACTTGGTTATCAGGTCGTCAAGTTTACTCGTACTCCCGGTGGCGCGGCAGGCCCCGACTTTGAAGGCTACCCGGTCAATCTCAAGCCGTCACAAGGCAACTATACGGTCCGTCTCCTGGGACCGGAGGGCAACCTTATTCCCGACAGCACGCGCTTGCTGCGCGTGCCGGCTACGGTTGCGGTTTCAACACTGCTCATCCTGCCGCTGGTCCCGCTCGTGTTGGGTGCCATCATCCTTACCCGCCGCCGTTTACGGATGAAAATGCCGCGCAATATTGCAAAATAGGATCCCGTATCTATGCCGCATGAGCTAGTAGTCCTGGGAGATTTAGTGGCCGATCTCGTCGTGCCAGTCGAGCGCTTACCCATCCTGCCTAACCAACATGGCTGGGCCGAGGGCATTTTTGTTGAGCCGGGCGGTGCCGGCAATATCCTCGTCGCGGCGCGCCGGGTCAACCTCTCCGTTGCCACGCTCGGCTCGATCGGCTCCGATCACTACGGAACGGAAATGCTTGCGATGCTACGCGCTGAGGGAGTCGATGTCGACCATGTGCTCATTGATGCAACGCGCCAAACCGTACTCTGCATGGTCCTCTCCGACCGAGCGGGCCAGCACGTCTATCTTGGTATCAAAGATGGCCACGGCCGTTGGCCCTATCCTGCGCCCTGGGATACCATCATTCAAGAGGCACGGGCGTTGTTTACCGATGGCTATACGCTGCGCGATGTCTTGATTCCGGATGAATTTTTGGCTGCGCTCGCCACTGCCCGGGGCGCCGCTGTGCCCATCTTTTTTGATCCTGGTCCCAGTTTGGCCTTTATAAGTCGTGAGTTGTGTCAGGCAGCCTTCGCGCTTGTGGACGTCCTCTTACTGACCGATGACGAGGCGGCCCTGCTTGGCGTCAACGGTACGCGTGAGGAGGTTACCCGTGCGCTGCTGGCCTTTGGGCCGTCCGTCGTCGTCCTTAAGCATGGCCCCGCTGGCTGTACAGTCATGACCGGCGGCGGTGATCTGATAAGCCATCCGGGTTTTAGGGTCAAGGTCGTCGATACCGTTGGCGCGGGGGATTCATTTGCGGCAGCCTTCATCGCTGGCTACCTGCGCCGTGGCAGCTGGGCCGATTGTGCTACGTTGGCCAATGCCATGGGTGCCCTCACCACCACGCAACGTGGCGCCGGCACGCGCATTCCGGCCCGTGAGGCGCTCTTGCAGCTCCTGGCCAACGAACCATCGGCTCGTGCACTAGCGTAAAAGAGACATGTGCCGGAGTGTGTTCATCCCGCAGCAACATTGCTGCTTATAATCTCTACAAGGAGTGTATATGCCAATCATGCCGGATCGAGAGTACCTGGAAAACCATATTTTGGGCAGCCTGGTCGCCTCAGCTATGGGCGATGCCATGGGTGCCGCTACCGAACAACATACGACCGCCGAGATCATCCACCAGTATGGTGGTCTGCTGCGCGAGTTCCGTACCCCATCGACCGAAACCTTCTCACATGGCAACCTTGCGGGCCAAATCACCGATGACAGCAGCCAGATGTTTGCCCTTGCCGAAGCGTTGATCGCGACCGACGGCAACCTCACCGAGGCCGATTGGATCAAAGCCCTCCAGCACTGGGCTGCGACTTCCCGCGAGGCCTTCGGCATGGGGCCCACCACGCGGCCCTTGCTCGAAGCGCTGGCTGCCGGCAAAGATACCTCCGCAATTGGTCGCTCCCCGACCTCCACGCGCAAACTGACCAGCTTCGGCACCACGAATGGTGCTGCCATGCGTATTGCGCCCGCCGGGCTCGTTTTCCCGGGCGACATTGAGCGGGCGGTCCATTTGGCCTGGACGACCGCCCGTCCTACGCACGACACCCAGATTGCCGCCTCCGGAGCAGGCGCTATCGCTGGCGGTGTTGCCCACGCCCTCATGCCCGGTGCCGATGTGTTTTCTGTCACCCAAGCGTGCCTGGAAGGGGCCCGGCTGGGCGAAGCGCTGGGAGCCAAGGAAGGCCGCCGTGTACCCGGCCCCAATATCGTGCGCCGCATCGAGTTGGCAGTAGAAGAGGCACTGCGTGCCGACTGTTTTCAGCATGCGATTGAGCGCATCGAAGCCAGCGTCGGCAACTCCGTCATGATGGTCGAGTCGCTCCCGGCGGCGGTGGGCGTATTTGTGGCAGCCAAAGGCGATCCGGTCGAAGCCGCAGTTGGTGGTACCAATATCGGCAACGACACCGATACAATCGCCGCCATGGCCTGCTCCTTGGCCGGTGCCCTGCGTGGCATCGCTGCCATTCCTGAACCGCTTTACGACACCCTAAAGTCAGCCAATGCCCAGGACATTCCCGCTCTCGCCGCAGGTCTCACTGCTATTGCTTGGCGACACTTGAACAGGTAAGTTCAATACAAACCGCCGCTCCCACTCGTGCTTGTGAGAAGAATGTCACACTGATGGCGGAAATGCTAGGGGGCAAGCTCTAGCGTATGGCAAGAGGGAATGTTGCCAGCAGCACGTCCAAGGGTATACTGCCTACGAACAATGATCCGTACTGACCAGGAGCAGGCGATGGCGATTGACATGCGACAACCGGCGCTCCGCCTTACTTGGGAGCGCGATGATCTCGTCCTCAATATGGCACCGCTTCAAGGGCATTGGACCGCCGAGCAATATCTCCTCTTGACCGACCAGACGAATCATCTCAGTGAGTTCTATGAGAGCGCGATCGAAGTGTTACCCATGCCAACTGAACGCCACCAAGCGCTGCTGGAGTTCCTGTTTCTCGCACTGCGTGCATTCATTGAGCAGCGCGGCGGCAAGGTGCGGTTTGCCCCGCTGCGCCTACAAATCCATGCGGCTACCTTCCGCGAGCCTGACATCCTGCTGGTTCGCGATGCACATGACCCGCGGCGGCAAAACCGCTTCTGGCTTGGTGCCGATCTGGTTGTCGAAATAGTGAGTCCTGATGATCCCGAGCGCGACACACAAGTGAAGCGTCTGGATTACGCCGAGGCCGGCATCCCCGAATACTGGATCGTTGACCCTGAACACGAGACGATTACTGTTCTGAGCTTGGGGCAGGATAAATATAGCGAGCATGGCGTATTCACGCGGGGCATGGCGGCAACCTCGGCTCTTCTGGAGGGCTTTGTCGTTCCCGTCAATGAGGTGCTCGATGCCAACTAGGGCGGATATAGTTCGGCTCCCCGTAATGAGACGTGATGGCCCTGCGCTCCGTCGATGACAGATTGGCAGTACCCAACTATTCTGCTACCTATTGACAGTACCCAACTATTCTGCTATCTTGCGTATACAAGGTAATCGTTTACCTTTCTCTTCG
>JBBRHB010000448.1:0-4719 GCA_038223355.1 Chloroflexales bacterium | reverse complement strand
CGATAGCCGACTATTTGTCGGACTGCCTATTCCAAATTCCAAACCCGAATGAGCCCGTTGTGACCGTCCCTGTCACCGGTGGCTGTGATAATGGGACCTATATATGGATCGCAGCACCGGAGGCAGCAGCATGCAGTTTGTTTTTGAGGAGCGGCGGTCAGACTCACCCTATGTTGAACTGATCTGGCAAACTGAGAGTACGGGCGCGGGTGCATTTATCTCGCGGGCTGTGAGTCAGTGGGAAATCGTCATCACGCGCCATCAGGGTGCGGCACACCTCACGGTGCGCGGACCGGAAACCCGGGCGACTGTGGCACCCTGTCCCGCTGGGGCTACGTTTGTCGGCATCCAGTTTCAACTCGGAACGTTTATGCCGTACGTCCCTCTGTCCACACTGGTTGACGACCAACTGATGCTTCCAGAAGTGACGAACCGATCTTTCCGGCTGCAAGGCGCTACGTGGGAACTCCCGACCTTTGACAACGCCGACATGTTCATCAACCGGCTAGATTCGCCAGGGGCTCCTTGTGCGCGATCCGGAGGTTAGAGCAGCATTCCAGGGATATCCGCCCCCGCTATCGCCACGTTCGCTCCAGTATCGCTTTTTGCAGTCAACCGGACTCAGTCACAAGACGATTCAGCAGATCGAACGCGCCCGCAGCGCCGCCACACTGCTTGAGCACGGAACACCTATTGGGGACACGGCCTTTGAACTCGGCCATTTCGATCAGGCACATCTGACCAATGCGCTGAAGCGCTTCATTGGCAAAACGCCCGCGCACATCTACTGGAATGACGAAATCGCGAAGTTTAAGAGCGACGAGACAAACGCTAGCGATACCTTGCTGCTAGGACGCGTGACTTATCAAGGGTTTGCCGGAGCTTGGCCGGAGAGCAAGGATGAAGGGGCATCTTACTTCAACAGCGTACGTAAATACGTGGTGTCAACCACATTGGACACGGCAGAGTGGAACAACTCCGTGCTGATCAAGGACAATATCGTAGAAGAAATCACCAAACTCAAGCAGCAAGAAGGTCAGGACATTGTGGTCCATGGCAGCGCCACGCTGGTGCAAACACTCATGCAGCATGATCTGGTCGATCGCTATCGCCTGCTGGTCTACCCGGTAGTTGTGGGCAAAGGCAAACGTCTGTTTAACGAGGGAACCGCCGCGACCTTGAAACGTTTGGAAGCACAGGCGTTCAGTTCGGGCGTGGTGGCGCTCGTCTATGAACCAAATCGCACATAAGCACCGAGTGGTTGTGGAGTGATCGATCATGTCTAGCGCTACGAAAAGCTTAGGATGAACCTGAACCGCATGTCATCATCGAACCACATCTGGAAATTCGTACCCCACACGTTGTTAAGGAGGTTGACGTGCATGCCGCGCGTCATTACCGGCTGGCGGTTGTTGAAGTCGAGCAGCGAAGGCTCGCCGGGTGCAACCAACGGTGCGTCGAGGGTTTCGAGTTCGAAGCTCCCGTTTGGATCGTGGTAGGTGACACCGTGGCCGATGGCGTGCAGTTTGCGGTTGCCGTTGCGGATGACATCGTGAGGCTCGATCGCTTCGCCGAGTTTATCGAGCCGCCAGCCAGCAGAGGCGCGGGTAGTTGGTACGAATGAGAACCAGATCGCCTCCGCAATCCGGCAGGCAGGTTTCTCGAACCACTGGAGCGTCAGGTGGATTTGCGCTGCATCGTCCGGCACGTAGCTTTCAAGCACGATCCTGCGGGGTGCACCAAAATGAGTAAAGCTTTCCTCGGGCATGCAGAGATCAGCGATGAAACGATGGCCTGTGCCGTCATAGCGGTGGTACAGCCCAGCTAGCACGGGCAAATATTCTGCGCCCGAGTGCAACGCCGTTTCGATACCCGGTTTCGTGAAGTCCGGGATTGACCAGATAGCGGTCGTGCGCTTGTTGATATTGTATTGCTGCCAGAAGCGATCATATTCCGTCCGGCCAAAGGTCTGGTAACGCACGAGCGCCAGTGGATGCTGGCCATCGGACCAGTGGCGGCCAGTAGCTTTATGCACGAGCTGCGTAATAGAGCCGCGACTAGGATCGAAGCCTAGCTGAAAGTGCACCGTCTCAAAAAGGGCAGCCGGATCGTTGACACGTTCGAACATGGAGAAGTCAGGTGCAGAGGGAACAAGGGCGGCAAGGGCATGCTGTGCCTCCTGCCCTTGCGCCGTATCGCCAAGCGCAAAGAGTGCAGCATCAAGGTAGGTGCGCTGCTCGCGCCAAGACTCTTCCATCATGCGGAAGTGAGGGGTTGGACGCGCGGCGCGAAAGCTAGCGGCGTCATAGTTCTGCTCATCGGCCAGAAACGTCTTTACGTCCAAGCCCCAAGTGTGCTCAGGAACCATAATGAGGTGACGGCTGAAGGACTTGATATGTACGTCGCTGCTGTGAACCTCGCCGCTCGCCAGCCAGCGGCTACGCAGGCGCTGCAACTCGCGAAAGCGGCTGATCTTCAATGGGTCGCTGCCAGCACCATGAATCCAGGTGTCTCCCAGCTCGGCGCGCACGATGGGCAGTTGATCTTTGATCGTCAGCAGCTTGTGCGCGAAGGCGTCAAGCGTCGAGGCCACAATCTGTGTGCCCGGCAACCGCGCCCGCAGTTCTTGAAAATTCGTGAGTACCTGCTCGAGCGATGGTGGACCCTGATTGTCGCCGGTATGAGCGAAGGCAATCGCGTCCGCGAGGCCCGGCACGATCATTAACTTGCCGTATGAGCCGCGGTGGTACATCACCACCACACTGGCCCCGCTTGGGTCCTGCCAGACGAAGACCGGTGGCACATCCGGTGGCCGGGACGAGGGATTGACGCCGATGTGGAGGAACTGAATCCCTGCTGCGGCAAGCAACGGGATCATACCGCGCGTATGGCCCGGCACGTCGGTCATCTTGGCAGCGATGGTCTGTTTGTCGAAGCGGCGGTCAAGCTCGGCGGAGCAGCTGAGACCAAAGGCGAACAGGGAAGGATCCATCAGTTCGGTGTGCGTCGTAAACGGCAGCCCGTGCCAAGCGATATCGCCGGCCGCAATCGCCTGCTCCATCCGCAGGCGTTCGTCCGGTCCCGCCTGCTCAAGATGCTCATAGATCAGCCAGGAGCCGGTCGTCCAGACTAGTCGTTCGGGGCCACCACGCTCGCGCAGGGCGCGGGCCGTCGCGAGCGCCTGGGGGATAAAGCGGGTGTGGTACTGGTTGACGACGTTCCGGGCGAAGTCGGTGAAGCCGATATCGAGATGCGTTTTGAAGATGACATGCACAGTTTCAACCGAGTGCACGGTCTGACTTGCAGTGCTGGCCTGTACAGGATACGCGGTGCTTGCGCTATTTGTTACCTGATGACTGGCAGCATCCATCTGGTTTTTTACCTTTCGGTTCGCCATAACCAACGTAATGAGTCGGGAAAGATCGCGCCGCCATGTTCGCCGTTATGACCACCGTTCCCGCCGACGAACATGTGATCGTAGCCACGATATTTTAGGGCAGCCACCATTTGGAGGTTGGCCAGCCACCAGTTCCCCCATTCATTGTCGAGATCGGCCTCGCCGTCTTGAAGAAAGACGCGCAGTGGGCGGGGTGACTCTTTGCGGATGAGCGAGGGGTAGACATGACCACCGCGGATGTCGGCGAACGAGCCGATGTGTGACATAACTTTCCGGAAGGCGTCAGGCCGCTGCCAAGCGACTGTGAAGGCGCAGATACCGCCGGATGACGCGCCGCAGATCGCGCGCTGCTTGGGGTCGGTTGTCAGATTCCAGTGCGCCCCGACCTCGGGAATGATCTCGTCAACCAGGAAGCGGGCGTACCGATCAGAGAGCGTATCATACTCAAAGGAGCGGTTGCTTGCGGCCCAGGGATCGGCAGGTATCTCATCGGCCACATGACCGGGATTGATGAAAATGCCAATGGTCACGGGCATGGTACCGGCATGGATGAGGTTGTCGAAGGCCACCGGGGCACGGTAATTCCCCTCCTCGGCCAAGTAGGCATGGCCATCCTGAAAGACCATAACGGCGGCAGAAGTAGTGGGGTCGTATTGCTGTGGAACGTAGACCGCATAAGCGCGGCGGGTACCTGGAAATAGCGTGCTCACATGTTCAAAGTGGGTGACGCTGCCCTGCGGAACCCCGGCCTGACGATGCGAAGCGGGGCCATGGTGATAGGTAGGTGTAGATGTCATGGCTCTATCGTATCATAGGCAGCCAGCACATTCATCAACATATGCACAGAAGGTCTCCTCAAAGTCGTTATCGTAGCACCGTCCTGACAAATCTCCCACAACAACACGCTGTTAGTTGACATTGTCAGATGAGCAATGTAGAGTCGACTATGAGACAGGATAAGCATGTACAGTAGGTATTTCCTTTGGCAAAGACGGGATCTGCGACGTTTTTCGTCGCTACCTAGTGGTGCTGCAAGCACGGGAAGGCACTTTAGGCTATGAATGCAAAGGTCCTCGATACCATCGATCTGCGCGCTCTTGGAAAAGAGCTACAGCGGGCGCGTGAGAAATGTGGTATGACACAGCAAGAGGCAGCCCAGGTCATCGAGGTTGCACGTACCACTCTCACGGCAATCGAGAAAGGGGAGCGGCGCATCAGGGCCGGAGAGTTAATTGGACTTGCTCGGGCGTATGGCCGGCAGGTGAGCGATTTTGTGCGACCACGTCCGACACTCGAGCCCTTTCAGGTGCAATTTCGCGGGC
>JBBRHB010000447.1:0-4756 GCA_038223355.1 Chloroflexales bacterium | reverse complement strand
AACGACTGTGGCATGGCGACACCACAGATAAGCGGCCTAGCACTATGCCGGTCGATGACGAGCAAGCATAATCTGCCGTTCCAATTCCGCCGGCTCGGTCGTTGGTTGCTGACAAGCATAGTTCTGACAAACATAGGCCGTCGCTTTGTTGCCGCGTTGTGGCCGTTCAGAGAGCAAAGGTATGTGGGCTTGGAGGATGGCGTCATCGGGTTCGGCCAGCGCGACCACTATATGCGGCAGATAGTGTCGATTAATCACCGCCAACAAAGCTCGCGTATCGTCCATCTTGGGTCTGCCGATAATCGCCACTTCCTGCGAAGCATGAAGCAGGGTATCAAGCGCATTGAGCATACTTCCCAAGGCAGTTGGATATTTGGTCAAGGCCGGTGCCACCAATTCGATGATAGCGTGGGCCTGGCGACTATCATCCGCTTTATCGAACAGGATGCTCAATCGCTGCAACACCACCGCCGCCACCCCATTAGCTGAAGGCACAGCCTCATCGAACAAATCCTTTGGCCGGGCGATCAACGTCTCTGCTACGTCGCTGGTCTGGAAGAAACCGTTACCATCCTTGTCCCAGAAGTGTTCGATCAGGTAGCCCACGAACTGCTGCGCCTGATCTAGATAACGGATGTCAAAAGTCGCGTGGTAGAGCTCCAATAAGCCATTGGCATACAACGCATAATCTTCGGCAAAGCCATCGATCTTGGCCTGCCCATCTTTATACACATGCCATAACTGTGCGTCATGCAGCAGCGTGCCGAGCACAAATTCGGCATTATGCTTGGCGGCAAGGATATAATCATCCCGTCCCAAGACGCGTCCGGCCTCCGCCATTGCCGCCAACATTAAGCCGTTCCATGCCACCAAGACTTTATCATCGCGGCCTGGATGCACCCGTCGCTCGCGCACAGCGAAGAGCCTGGCCCGTCCCCGCGCGGCCAACTCTTCCAGTTGCTCTGCTGTCGTGCCCAGCACCCGCGCTACATCTTCCGGTGGCCGTGGCAGGTTCAATATCGTCTTGCCTTCCCAATTGCCCCGGCTACTGACATCATAAAGCTGCATCCAGCGCAGGGCATCGGCTCCTAAGGCCGAGCGCACTTCATCAGCTGTCCATACAAAAAACTTGCCCTCTTCACCTTCGCTGTCGGCATCTTGTGTCGCGTAAAAGCCGCCCTCGGGTGCTGTCATCTCGCGGATGACATAATCCAAGGTCTCTTCCACAATCCGCCGGTAAAAGGCGTTGCCTGTAATCTGATAGGCGTGTAAATACACGCGTGCGAGTTGCGCATTGTCATACAGCATTTTTTCAAAGTGCGGCACGAGCCAGCGCTCGTCAACACTATAGCGATGAAAGCCCCCACCGAGCTGGTCATACATCCCGCCGCGCGCCATCTTATCAAGCGTCTGCACTGCCATGTCGAGGGCAGCTTCGTCCCCCGTGCGCAGATAGTGGCGCAGTACGAATTCAATCGTTTGCGGTTGTGGAAACTTTGGTGCAGCGCCCCAACCACCATTGCGTCGGTCATAGCGCTCGGGCAGCAGCGCATAGGCCTGATCTAACACCGACTGGTCAAGTAACTGGCCTGCTTCCCCAATCTGTAGCGGTGCCTGCAACGTCTGGGCCATCTGGCCTGCCGTCGCAACGACTTCATCCCTGCGTGTTTGCCATAGGTTATTAATATGCTTCAACAGTTGTGTGAACCCTGGGAGGCCATGACGCGGCTCTGGTGGGTAGTAAGTGCCTCCATAAAAGGGCTTGCCTTCCGGGGTCAAAAACGTGGTCATGGGCCATCCACCCTGCCCTGTCATCGCTTGCACCGCCTGCATATAGATCGCATCAAGATCGGGCCGCTCCTCGCGGTCAACCTTGATATTAACGAAATGCTCGTTCATGATTGCCGCGACCGCCGGGTCTTCAAAAGACTCATGCTCCATGACATGACACCAGTGACAGGCGCTATAACCGATACTCAGCAGGATCGGTTTGTCTTCGGTCTGTGCCCGTGCCAGTGCTTCTACTCCCCACGAGTACCAATCGACCGGATTATGGGCATGCTGCAGCAGATATGGACTGGTTTCCTTACTGAGGTGGTTGGTATATGCGTGCTCGGACATTAGGATGCTCCTTGCGAACCTCCAGTATCCTAGCACCACTTGCGTCATTGCAAGCTCTTCTCTTGCCCCACGCCAAAACGTCCGGCCGGCCACAAGACATCTGCAAAAGCAGTGTGCTGGCCGAACCGGACGTTTTGCTCAAGCGCGCAGGGCCTGTAGGGCCCTGCACTGTGTAGTTTTAGATCGTAACTGGATCTTTCGTGACCACGGGCCGGTGTTGAAATAACGAGCCGAGCGCGCCAGGGACACCAATCATTGGCAGTGCCCAGCGATCCAAACCCCAGTAGCCGGCCACACGCCATGACAGCACCAGCCAGGTCCCGAGGATAAAGAGTATAGGGTTGGTCGAGACCGTACCCGCCAGCAAGTAGTTCGCATTCATGAACCCGCCAAAGAAGGCCGCAATGCCAGTGAAGAGGCCGAAGATGATCGCCAATCCTACCAGGATCTCACCGAAGGTTACCATATACGAAAAGAGCTTGGCATTGGGCAATACAAATTGTTGAAGAAAGGCCGCATACCAGGCTGAGACATCCGCATGCTCCCCGGCGGTCTTCTTGAGTGCACCCTGCACGAAGCCGGCTATAGCAGTACCACCTTTAGCCCCAACCCATACGCCAGCCGGGTTGGTCAGTTTTGCCCATCCGGCAATCAACCACTCATAACCGACGTACAGGCGAATGATCAACCACAAGATGGATAGACGCGTGTCGGCGAAGAGCAGCCGGGCGATCGGTGGCTCGGGAATGGTGGTCACGTTGGTTGATTGTACAGCTTCGGTTCGCATATTCTTTTCCTCCCTCACACGTTTGCTTCTGATTTCTGTGTGATGACTGCTGTACTGTAACAGGCTGCCCGACCCCATTACGGAAAGGTTTGTTCATCTAGCGTAGCGGGATGACAACCGGAATATCGTCTCATACCAACAAAAGTCCCCACTCTGTACTCAAAGTGGGGACTAGACCGAACGTACTGCGACGTGTGAAACGAACAATTAGCCCTGGCGCTGAACCGCTGCTTCCATGAGTTGCTGAATATGCGGCACCATATCCGCTGGATTGGGATGGAGACCTTCGAGCACGAGCGCATTCGCGTAGATCTGCTCGATGATCACCGGCAGCAGGGCATCATCCGGGTGTGCGGTCAGCATACTTGCCAGACTATGCAGCAATGGATGGTGCGCATTCAACTCAATGATCTTGGCCGGCACGCTATAGTCACGGTCCATCAAGCGCTGGACGCGCTCCATATTGCGGTTGGGAGCGTCTCCCGGCGACACTAGGCGAGCCGGACTGCCTTTCAGGACTTTCGACTGGCGTACCTCGGTAATGCGCTCACCCAGCACATCCTTAAAGCGGGCTGCTAGCCGCTCAAACTCATCGGCTGCCAACGGCGTCGCATCTTCTGTTGTATCACTACCGGGCAAGCTAATATCTGGATCATCCGCATTGCGCAGCTTCAGTCCATCAAATTCGTGCAGGTTATTAAGCATAAAGCTATCCATCACGTCGTGGAACAGCAATACCTCAATCTTGCGTTCATAGAATGGATCGAGATGTGGGCTACGCCGCACCGATGGTAAGTCGTTGCCCAGCACATAATAGATTTCGTTCTGACCCTCAACGACGCGCTCTTTGTACTGTGCCAGCGAGACCAGGGCAGCCTCATCGGCAGTCGAATTAAAGCGCAACAGCTTAACAATGTCATCTTTGGTCTGCGGATCCAGCGCGATGCCTTCCTTCAAGAATGGACCAAATTCACGGAAGAAGGTGGCGTAGCTGTCGGGCTCCTTCTCGGCCATATCATTCAGCTCACGCACCAGTCGGCCATTCAAAAGCTTGGCGATCTTTTGCTGCGGACCCCGCTGAATCGTTTCGCGCGATACATTCAGCGGTACGTCTTCACTATCGACCACGCCTTCTATGAAGCGGAAGTGCTTCGGTAGCAAGTCCGGAGCATCTTCCTGGATCAGAATATTGCGCGAGTACAGCTTGATTTTGCCTTCCGTTCGGCGCTCCATTAGCCCCCGCTCACGCGTTGACGGAATGAACAAGACGGCATGTAGGTCGAGCGGTACATCTGTCGAGATATGGAGTCGTTTGAGCGGTGG
This sequence comes from Chloroflexales bacterium, assembly GCA_038223355.1. Lineage (GTDB taxonomy): Bacteria > Chloroflexota > Chloroflexia > Chloroflexales > Kallotenuaceae > JACDGP01. The sequence continues at coordinate 525 of JBBRHB010000447.1, read as the reverse complement.
TTGGAAATCAAAGGTGAGCTGGCGATAAAAGTCGTTGTACTGCTCATCGGTCACATCCCGCGGGGCACGCCGCCACAGTGCCGTTTTTTGATTGGCTTGCTCCTCGCCAACCATAATCGGGAAGGCTACGAAATCAGAATGCTTTTTAATGATTTGCCTTAGTCGCCATGTTTGAGCAAACTCGTGTGCATCGTCTTTAAGATGTAACGTTACTGTGGTACCCCGGTGTTCGCGTTCCGCCGCTGCAACCGTGAAGGAATCATCCCCGGTCGACTCCCATTGCGCCGCTTGGGCATCGGGTTGCGCCGAACGAGAAACAACCGTTACTTTGTCGGCCACCGCAAAGACAGAATAAAAGCCGACCCCGAATTGACCGATAATATCGCTCCGCTGAGCTTTTTCAAGCTGCTCTAAGGCCGCTCGGGCTCCAGACTGCGCGATCGTGCCCAGCGTTGTGACCATTTCGTCCTGGGTCATCCCGATGCCGCTATCGCTAAGGGTGATCGTGTGGGCAGTCTCATCACT
>JBBRHB010000446.1:0-4781 GCA_038223355.1 Chloroflexales bacterium | reverse complement strand
CTATAATGGCCCGAGAAAACTAGACAGTGAAATCAGCGATTTTGAGATAGACTGACCGCCATGAGAAAAGTCTACAGTCCGCAGTTCAAGGCCCAGGTTGTGCGAGAGTTGCTCAAGGAAGAACTCTCGGTCGCGCAACTTGCTACCAAGTATGAAGTCCATCCCACGCAGCTCCATCAATGGAAAGCCACGGTCCTCACAGGCTTGCCTTCCTTGTTTGTGGATGAGCACAAGGCGCTCGATGCCACGAAGGCGGCCCACGAAGACCAACTCACCGAACTCTACGCGGAAATCGGCAAGTTGACCACGCAACTCGCGTGGTTGAAAAAAAAAGGTTTTGAGCTTGACGAGAGCCGAGCGGCTAGCCCTCGTCGAGCATGACACTGCCGAACTGCCCTTGACGGAGCAAGCGGCCGTCCTCGGTGTCAGTCGCGCCAGCTTATATTACCAGCCGGTCGCACCGGGACCGGAGGAAGTTCAACTCAAACATCGGATCGATGCCATCTACACGCGGTATCCCTTTTATGGGTCGCGCCGCATCGCCGCCCAATTACAACGAGAGGAGGTGGAGACCAGTCGAACAACGGTGCAACGGTCTATGCAGGAGATGGGCCTTGCCGGGATCGCGCCTGGGCCGAACCTCACTCGCCATCATCCTGGTCATCGCGTGTATCCATACTTGTTACGGCACACCACCAGTCAGTATCCCGACCACGTGTGGGGCGTGGACATCACCTCCATCCGGCTCCACGCCGGCTGGATGTACCTGGTAGCCATTCTGGATTGGTTCTCGCGCTATGTTGTCGCGTGGGAACTTGACGACTCACTGGAACTGCCGTTTGTGCTGGCAGCGGTGGATCGCGCCCTAGGTCAGGCGCGACCGGTCATCTGGAACAGTGATCAAGGCAGCCATTTCACGAGCCCGCAGTACACGGCGCGCTTGACTGCCGCTAGCGTGCAGATCAGTATGGATGGGAAAGGACGGGCCTTGGACAACATCTTTGTCGAACGACTGTGGCGCACCGTGAAGTATGAGAACATTTATTTGCAGGACTATGACACTCCCCGCGCGGTCCGCCACGGCCTCACCAGCTATCTGCGTTTTTATACTGAGGAGCGCTTGCACCAATCGTTGGCCTATCAGACGCCGGCAACCGTCTATTTCGGTAGCGCACGACCCGCTGGGAGCTGAAGGGGTCATTCCCCGCATCCGAACGCTGGATGGTGGGTATGTGGGTCAGGTTCCGCAGAAGCTGTCCACATATCCACCATCCCGACGACGACGGCGACGCCGCTCATCCTGCGGCGTGAGACGGAGCACCACGAGTACGCCCTTTACCACAAAGGAGACCTCTATCTGAAAATCGCGATTTTGGTGTCTTGACAAACCGGGCCGTCATAAACTTCAATTGTGTGTTCGATCGCGCCCATGCTGTCAGTTCGGAATGGTATGCATGGAGTCGAGTTCTACAAGTCAGCATTTGGGGCGATCGAGGTCTACCGTGTGGACGACCCTGGTGGTGCGGTGGTGGCTGTGGTGGCTACTTGCTACATCCGGAGATATTTTTAGAACGGATAGCCCAAGTAGCCACCACAGGCCCGTTTCTACCGAAGCCTTGCTGTCCCTCTCTCTGTTGTAAACCCTCAACCTTTCAAGCCAGAAAAAGGACTGAGGACGAGACACACACAGGAAGACCTTGCGACATATCCTGATCACCGAGACAGGCAGGAGCCCTGGGGGCTCGCGTGTCAACCTTAGCTCACAATCAAGCGTGAGCGTCGAAAACTCACCAGCGACAATCCCAGCAAGAGCGCATCCAGCACGGCAATAACGGCTATCGCTAAGAGCAGAAACTGGGGATACGAGAGCGATGAGACAACAGTCGCGGGCACGGCGCGCAAGGCAAAAACACCTCCGAATATCAGCACCAACGTCCCAATGCTCAAGATTTGCTGCGCCTGCCGCACCGTCGCTGAGCGCAGCGAGATCAGCACGCCTGCACTTGCTCCCAGTGCACTGGACAACAGACTCAACGCCAGAGCTTCCAGGAACACGTCTAACGGACGGTAGAACGCCCAGCTCCCGTGCCCACGAAACAGGTTAACCACTACCAGGCCGAGCAGCAGACCAACGAGCGCCATGCCCCAGGCATACCCGACCGTCGCGATCACCTTTCCCAGCAGAATCGCTCGATCGCTGATGCGGCTGGCCAGCAAGGTTTCCAGCGTGTGTCGCTCACGCTCGCCAGCGATGGCATCGCCAATAAACGTAATAATGACGAAGAAAGGAATCCAGAGCACCACAAACATTTCGAGGGGTGAGAGTTCAAGCCACTGCAGCCCGAACTGCACTGGGAGGTAGACACCCAGCATGCCGACCAGGAAGACGGGGCGTATCCATGCCCTCCACCCACCCTGGAAGAGCAGCTCCTTCGATTCTTTCCAGATCATGGTCCAGATATCGTTCATCGCTGGTCTTCCTCCATCAATGTCAAAAACACGTCTTCCAGGCTGGCTTTGCCCCTGCGCACCTCCTCCACCTCTGCGCCTGCGTGCACCAGCAAACGGACGAGCGGGGCCATCTTGCTCGCGCCGCGCAACTCGATGCGCAGGTGACTGGTGTGCAACTCGGCATGGACCACGTCTGGCTGCGCTCTGAGCATTGTAAGCATCTGCTCGGTGAAGCCAGATCCCACGATCTCTGCCTGCGGGCCGCCAGTCCGGGCACGCAGTTCATCGGGAGTGCCAACCACCAGCAGTTTCCCCTGGCGAATCACAGCCACCTGTGCACAGAGCTTTTCGGCCTCGGTCAAATTGTGAGTGTTGAGGAAGACGGTCACCCCTTCTCGTGCGACCAGGCGCGCCAGGTCATCCCGCAGAGCTGCCGCCGCTACCGGATCAAACCCGGCAGTTGGCTCGTCCAGAAAGACGAGTGGCGGGTGGTGAAAGAGCGCGCGGGCGACCGCGAGTTTCTGTTTCATGCCTCGGCTCCAGGTCGCCACCAGGTCGCGGCGGCGGTCCCAGAGATCCAGGTGGGTCAACAATTCTTTGATGCGGGCCTGGCGCGCAGGCGCAGGCATCCGGTAGATGCGCCCGTACAGGTCAAGATTGTCCTGGGCACTCATGCGCTCGTAGAGTCCGGCAAACTCAAGTAATGCTCCGCTGCGAGCGCGAATGGCCTCGGCCTGGCTGCACGTATCAAAGCCCAGAACTCTGGCCTGACCTCCTGTGGGTTCCAGCAGGCCCAGCAGCAGGTGGATGGTCGTGGTTTTGCCCGCTCCATTTGGTCCCAGAAACCCGAAGACGATGCCCGCAGGCACCTCCAGGGAGAGATCATCGAGCGCTTTGACCGGACCAAAGGAGCAGGACAGATGTTCGATGTGAATAATGGGTCCCGGCATACCTCTTCTTTCACTGTGAATTTTGTCGGCGTTTTCGCAGCTAGGCGAGCATGAAATGGGCAGTAGAACGAGACCATCACAATCGGGGGGTCAGGCGGCTGCACAGACTTCAAGCGTGCCCTGCGTCCGGAAGTTCGGCTACCCGTATGGTGCGGAAAATCGATACGTCGTTGGCATTGACATAATGGCATTATTGACCGAATAGCCCGATCTGGTTATTTTGAATTACTCTACGAAGCTCCACTGGACAAACATCGGATGTCTTTTCCGCACCATACGGGATCAACGACGGCACCACCGCGCCATCGAGGAGGGCCGCAGACACGCTCCCTGCACCGCTGTTGGCCACCTTCGTCCCGAGCTGCTCCAAATGTGCCAGCTCCCGGTGCCACGTATCCTGATCAGCCTGCGGGTCGAGGTCGCCCATTGGGAGTCCCTCGACATCCGTGGTGACGATCGGAACGTGGACCTGTACGAGGTGCACGGCGGCGTGGGCTCGGCGCGCCAGCGCCTCCACGGCGGGCAGGGCTTGCTCCCTGAACGCCGAGCCGTCTCACGGGATAAGGATCGATTGATACATAGATAGACTTCTTAACGGGCTAGGATGCTTCGCCGGCCGAAGGCAAAGTAGGCAATGGGCCCGATGATGTTGACGAAGAGGGCTGCGATCCAGAGGCGTTTCCTGCCATTGATCTCCGCTGGCGTCCGCCCCCGAATATCGACGAGCGCAGCCGCAAGCAACCCAATCTGTATGATCGCGAGCAGCCGAATCGCGCCTCGTTGGCGGGCATTCAGCTCCGCCCATTTCTTTCCCCGGCGCTTGAACATCGCGGTGTCTCCTCATCTACGTCTTTGAGTATACGGGTGCAAGGGCACTCGTTGGTAGACCTTGGACTACACCCTGTAAACGTTTCGCAACGAACGGGATGGGCAGCAAGGAACCGGTGACGGTTGTGCTGGGGTCTGTCACATCCGCAGGGTCCAGCGAGCTTAGTCGGTCCTTTCGTCGCATACTATGGCAAGGATGGTGGCGATTCGGTCCCGCTTGTCCTCGCTCAGTCCGGCCAGTTCGTCCAGCGACAACCAACTGGCGCGGACAAGGTCGGCAAAGACCACGAGCAGCACAGAGTAGCGATAGTCGTACCGCTGGTCGAGGGCGCGCTGCTCGTGACGAATCGTGTCCGCCAGCTCCCAGACATCCTCGATCGTGTGCAGCCTGCGAGCATGCTCCTTCACCCGGGCAAGCAAGGCAGTCGTCTCGCGGGCATACGCAAGATCGAAGGCAGCGCGGGCAACCGCCTTTTCGCGTTTGGACCATGGCTTGTACTCCAGCACGTCTCCTCACCGACGTTGGTCGCTGACACGACCAACCCAATGACC
>JBBRHB010000445.1:0-4790 GCA_038223355.1 Chloroflexales bacterium | reverse complement strand
CGTGCGGAGGGTCGCTGGCAGCGGATCATCGACGCACTCGGTCCAGCTGCTCCGCTACCGACGATGCCACGCGTTTCTCAGGGGTGGAGGTGAAGTGTCACTGTAGGGTATCTTTATCTTTCGAGATTTGCGGTTATCTCGCTTCTGACCCGTTATATGTCCACTCATTTTGACGTTTCAGCGTCCCGCCTGCTACACTAGCTACACCAAGTCCCCTTTATCAGTGGTAGGTGACCAATGAAGATTACCGCACCCCACCATGTTGCTTTGTTGACATCCAACTTCGACAAGCTACGCACGTTTTATGTTGACCTTCTTGGTTTTCCGGTGATTGGCGCATATAGCGACCGGCGTATTATCTTCATCGGCGTGGGAACCGTGGCGATTGAGCTGATCGAGCGAGCCGGGGTGACCAACGACAAGTCGGGAGGTTGGGGCCATTTTGCATTCGAGGTCGAGGACGTCGATGCCACCTATGAGGCCCTGGTTCTGCTCGGTGTACCCTTCCATGTTGTGCCAAATGACATTCCTGAGGGTGCGCCGGTCAATCGCGTCGCCTTTTTCCGGGACCCGGATGGGAACGAACTGCAACTGGTTCAGCCGTTGGGACCGGGACGCTATCCGTGATCATCATTGCGTTTTGTGCAATATTCCGCGTATCTTGTGCATTGCCTCCTCCGCCTGGAAAGAGCACCATTGAAAAGGATAAGCATTGCGGCCCTGCAAAGGCGGCAACACCGTAGTGCATGTGAGAGGATGTAGCAGTTATGCGTTTGGAGGGTAAGGTCGCGATTGTGGCAGGTGCCGGTTGGGGTGGGATCGGCGCGGCGACTGCCGTCCGCTTCGCCCAGGAGGGTGCCCACCTCGTGATCAACAATAATCGTCGCAGAGAAAAGCTACAGGAGACCGCCGAGCATATTCGCACGGCAGGCGGTGAGGTCGAGCTAGTAGAGGGCGACGTGTCCCAGCGCGCCACCTGGGCGGCGCTGGTGGCTGCGGCCCTCACGCGCTTTGGCCGGATCGATATCCTCGTGCATAATGCCTCCTCTGCGGCCATGGGACGCCCGGTGGACATCACAGACGAGGAATGGCAGCGCACCATTGACGTGACCGTACACGGTCCCTTGCTGGCTGTACAGCACTGTGTTCCCGAGATGATCGAAGGCGGCGGCGGATCAATCGTGTTTATCTCGTCGGTTAACGCCACGATCACTAATCCGCTCTTCGCCATTTATAGTGTCGCCAAGGCGGGGTTGAACGCGTTGGCCCGTAGCGTCGCACTAGAGTATGGGCGAGATGGCATCCGTTGCAACGCCCTTGCACCCGGTCAGATTGTCGGCGAGCGTGAGGCCGAGGCGTTGGCTGCCGATCCCCTCGAAGTCCAGATGTCGCGGGACTGCTACCCCCTGGGGCGATTCGGTCGCCCGGAAGAGATTGCAAACTGCGCGTTGTTCCTGGCATCCGACGAGGCCTCCTTCGTCACCGGCATGGTCCTAACGGCAGATGGTGGCCTCACCATTCAGTCGCCCGAAGCGCTGGTGCGTCCTTCCTTCCGTGCCCGCTGGCGCGACGATATCCTGATTCCGACCAAACGGGAGGGAGAAACGCCCTATACCGTCCAACGACGGAAGAATAGAGAAGAGTGATGAAGATTGGCTACTGTACCTGGGGCATGCCGAACGTGCCAGTCGACACGATGATCCCATTCCTGGCCAAGCTAGGGTAAGATGGCATCGAATTGACAGTCATCCCGGGCTATACTACTGAGATCAGCCGTCTCGACGGCAACGAGCGACGGCGCATCGCCCGCATGCTGAAAGACTATCACCTCGAGTTGCCAGCAATTGCGGCACAGACGAGCATGATTGATCGCGATCCGGACACCGCAGCACAGCACGGGCAACGACTGACCGGCGCGGTCGATCTGGCGGTCGAGTGGGCACAAGACGGCAAACCCCCGGCGGTCGATACGACGGTTGGTGGCACATCGGAGCAGTGGGACGAGCTAAAACCATTGCTCGTGGAGCGGCTCGGTGCGTTGGTGCGCTATGGCGAGCAGCGCGGCGTGGTGATCGCCGCCGAGCCGCATGTTGCCTCGATGCTAGACACGCCGGAGCGTGTGCTGGAGGTTCTACAGCTGATCGACTCTCCCTTCCTGAAACTCAATTTCGACATCAGCCATTTCAATGTGCAGGGTATTCCGATTGCTGAATCGGTCCCGGCGCTAGCCCCGCATACCGTCCATACACATGTCAAGGACGAGTGTGGCGTTGTGCCGAACTTCGAGTTTCTGATTCCCGGCGAGGGCGAATTCGACTATGTTGCATACCTGCATGCCATGCGCACTGCAGGCTATGACGGATTCATCACCGCTGAGATTAGCATCATGGTGCAGCGCCGGCCGGGCTATGATCCCCTGGCGGCCGCCGAGCAGACCTATCGCGTCCTGGCCAAGGCCTTTGAGCAGGCGGAGATCGTGCGTTGAAACTGAGTTGCCTGCCCGTCTCGCTATATCCAGAGTTGACGGCCGGTCGTCTGACGCCGGGCGACTGGTTCCGCACGGCTCATGCCCTCGGGCTCGATGGTGCTGACCTTAGTGTGGCACACATTAGAAGTCGCGATGCAGCGTACTTGGATGGGCTCCGACAGGAAGCGACAGCGACCGACGTCCAGATTGCCATGCTGGCGACTTACTCCGATTTCACGCATCCGAATGCCAGCGAACGGGTCCACCAGATCGATGATGTACGCAACTGGATCGCCGCTGCAGCGCGGCTGGGCGCCAGCTTTCTACGGCTGACGGCCGGGCAAGCACATCCGGGCGTCGCCGAAGAAGAGGGGTTAACCTGGGCGACCGAGGGGCTCATGGCTTGCCTTCCCGACGCGGAGGCAGCAGGGCTCAGCTTGCTGTACGAGAATCATGTGCGCGGTGCCTTCTGGAGCGCCAATGATTTTACGCAGCCGGCAGCACGCTTTTTGGAAGTCGTGCGACGCACGGCAGGCAGTGGCCTCAAGATCCTATTCGACACCGCCAATTGCCTGGCGCTCAACGACGATCCCCTCGCAATCCTTCGTCAGGTTCGCGAACGCGTCGGAGCCGTCCACATCAGCGACATTCGCCGACCGGGCACTTTCGAGCCCACTGTAATCGGCACCGGCGTCGCGCCAATTATCGAACTGCTGGAGATCCTCGTTGCGGAAGGCTTCGACGGCTGGCTCAGCATCGAAGAGGCCAGCCGCACCGGCGAGGATGGCTTTCGTCGAGCCGTCGCCTTTGCCGATGGAGGCTGGCAGGAGGCCGGTGGTCGGCCACGATATGTAGCATACCAATGAAGAAAGCGAGCAACCATGGCGGGGCCACTAAAATTTGATTTGACCGACAAGGTCATCCTCGTTACTGGGGCGGGCCGGGGCATCGGCAAGGCGATCGCTGAGTCATGCGCCTACTATGGTGCTAACCTCGCCTTGGGCAGCCGTACCGTTGCGGAGAGTGCTGCAGTCGCGCAGGCCTGTGCAGAGCACGGCCATCGAGCGCAGGCATGGCCACTCGACGTGCGAAGTGTGGCCAGTATCCACAGCTTCGTCGATCAGGTGCTGGCGAGCTACGGCCGGATCGACGTGGTGGTCAACAATGCCGGCTATAACGTCCCAAAGCCGGCGCTGCAGTACACCGAGGAGGATTTCGACCAGATCGTCGATATCAACCTGAAGGGTTCGTTCTTTATGTCTACTCGGGTGGCCCAAAGCATGATCGACCGCGGCATTCCCGGTAGCATCATTATGATCACCTCGCAAGTGGGTGTGGTTGGGGGGCCATTGCGCAGTATCTATGGCGCGGCCAAGAGCGGGGCCGGTCACCTGACGCGCACGTTGGGCGCAGAGTGGGCGCCTCACAAGATCACGGTGAATGCTGTAGCACCGACCTTCACGCGCACGCCCATGCTTGAACAGGCACTCAAAAACCCTGACTTCGCCAAGAATCTGGAGAAAATACCGATGGGCCGCACGGCCGAGCCTGAGGAGATCGCCGCCGCCGTGGTCTTCCTGGCATCGGACGCGGCACGCATGGTGACCGGCCAAGTGCTGTGTGTAGACGGCGGCTTTACGGCAATCTAGCGCTCTTTTAGATGAAGGAAGATGTATGAGCACGCAACTGCGGGTTGGCGTTATCGGCGCAGGCGGGATCGCCCGCATCCATCTACGAGGCTATCTGGACAGCGGTCGCTACGAGATCGTTGGTCTGGCCGACCTCGAAGAGTCAGCTATGGCCGAGAAAGACCGTATGTTCAACATCTCGCCCCGCCACTATAGCGATGCACGCGAGATGCTGGCCAAGGAACAGCCGGATGTCGTTTCGATCTGCACCTGGCATCCCGGCCATGCGCCCTGGACGATTGCAGCCGCGGCAGCGCACCCGAAGGCGATCCTCTGCGAAAAGCCGATGGCCGACACGCTGGGCCACGCTGAGCAGATGGTCATTGCCTGCGAGCGCAACGACGTCAAACTAGCTATATCGCATCAGCGCCGCTTCATCCCAGCCTATACTCTGGCGCGCAAGCTCATCGCCGAGGGCGCGATCGGCACGGTGCGGACTATCCAGAGCTTTGCTGCGGACGGACTCCCCAACTATAGCACCCATCAAACCGACATGTACCGCTACCTACTTAACGACGACGAATGCGACTGGGTGATGGGCAATGTCGAGCGCAAGACGGACCGCTACGAGCGCAGCACACGCATCGAGGATTGCGCGGTGGGCGTCTTTCACTTTGCCGGCGGTGCCGTTGCCC
>JBBRHB010000444.1:0-4795 GCA_038223355.1 Chloroflexales bacterium | reverse complement strand
TGGTGGACATAGTACCCTGCGTGTAGACAAGGGAGGGGCTATGGTGGTGGAGCAATTGACGGGCGACACTGCGGAGGCGGCCGTCCTGTCGAGCGCGGCGGACGCATGGGAGCGGCTCCAGGAGCGGATTGCGCACCGCTTTGGGCGGGTCGAGGGCGGGTGCGCGTGCGGCGCTACCTCGCCGGCTTGCTGGCCCGTGTCGAGCGCAAGAATGGCTGGCAGATGGCCGAGGCTATTGGCGACACGGGACCGCAAGGCGTGCAACGCCTGCTACGAACGGCGGTTTGGAGTGCTGACGCCGTGCGTGATGACCTGCGCGCGTATGTGGTTGAGCACTTGGGTGATGCCGAAAGCGGCGTGTTTTGATCATTGACGAGACCAGCTTCCCCAAGAAGGGACTGCGCTCCTGTGGCGTCGCTCCCCAATACTGTGGCACGCTGGGCCAGACCGCCAACGCGCAGGTGGGCGTCTTCCTGGCCTACAGTTCGGTGCACGGTACAGCCTTTATTGACCGTGCCCTCTACCTCCCCAGGACGTGGACCAAGGACTCCCAACGCTGCGCCGATGCCGGGGTGCCGCTGATGGCGAGATTCGCAACCAAAGGAGCCTTGGCCAAGCGGTTGCTGGAGCGCGCCTTCGCCGCCGCGGTGCCCGCCCGCTGGGTGGTGGCGGACAACTTCTACGGTCGTGCCCATCACTTCCGGCAGTGGCTCGAGCAGCACGGCCGCTCCTACGTCGTCGGCATTCTGCCAGCCCAGGTCGTCGTCCACGACGGGCAGCGCCAGCGGGCCAAAGCGCTGGCCGCAAGCGTATCGAGCGAGGCGTGGGTGCGCCGTTCGTCGGGGACGGGCAGCCAGGGCGAGCGCGTGCAGGAATGGGCCTGCCTAGCGCTGACGGAAGCCGCAGCACCAGGCATGGGGCGCTGGCTGCTGGTGCGACGACCGCTTGAGCACCCCGACGACTGCGCCTACTTCCGGGCCTATGGGCCGGTCGACACGTCGGTGGCGGAACTGGTGCGAGTTGCAGGCGTGCGATGGTCCATCGAGGAAGGGTTCGCTCAGACCAAAGGGGAAGTCGGCCTCGATCAGTATGAGGTGCGGCACTGGGATGGCTGGCATCGCCACATCACGCTCTGCTTGTTGACACATGCCTATTTGGTCGTCGTTAGCGCACGGGCGCGGGACGCTCTGCGGCTCGACCGGAAAAAAAAGAGGGTTTGTCGCATCCTCCTCTGCTCGCCCTGACGGTGCCTGAGGTGCGCCGGCTGGTGCAGACCCTGGGTGCTGCGGATGAGGAGCGAGCCTTCCGGCTGGGATGGTCGCGCTGGCGACGCGCGCATCAGGCCGAGGCGCAGCGTTGCCACTGCGCTCGCCATCTGCGTGAACGAGCCGGGCGTCTCACGCCCGTAGTTGTCGAGTCACCTCGGTGTGGGGAACTGACCGACGCCGAGTGGACGACGATTCAGCCGCTCGTCCCGTCCCAGAAGCCGACCGTTGGGCGACCGCGCCATGATCACCGCACGATCGTGAGCGGTATCCTGTGGGTACTACGGACCGCTTCACCGTGGCGTGAAATGCCTCTGCAGTACGGAAAGTGGGATACGGCGTATGCGCGCTATCGTCTCTGACGTGCGGAGGGTCGCTGGCAGCGGATCATCGACGCACTCGGTCCAACTGCTCCGCTACCGACGATGCCACGCGGTTCTCAGGGGTGGAGGTGAAGTGTCACTGTAGGGCGACTTATGTGACCCAGCCTAGCAATACACGACTCGTCAAAGCACCTAACACAGTTCGGGGTCGCTCATGATAAGTGGTGTTTTCTCTCCGGCTGGTCATGGCTGGCATATTTGGGAAACTACAAAGCCATCTGAGTGTCAATTTGGACATGTTCTTGAAAGTCGAGCACATTTTGGCTTAAGGTTGACGTAAGCCCAACATGACTGCGACTAGCCGCATAGTACGGGTGTTATTTCACGGCAATGGACAACAGCGGTGCAGCGCTCCTGGGCCGGGCTCCCTGCTCCGACCCTCCTCCCCACCCCCTGAACGGATACCGGTTACACTTGTAATGTGGAACTCGCGACTAACGTAACAAACAGGAGATGGTAATGGCAACGACGGGACTCCAAATTGAGCAAATTAAGGCCGGGACTGGCGTGAAGCCGCAGGTCGGCGATACGGTGCAAGTGCATTACACAGGTTGGCTAACGGACGGCAAGAAATTCGATAGCTCGCTTGATCGGGGCAAGCCCTTTGAGTTCAAGCTGGGTGCCGGACAGGTGATCAAAGGGTGGGACGAGGGCGTAGCGACGATGCATATCGGTGAGAAAGCGCGCCTGACGATTCCGCCGGAGTTAGGTTATGGTGCACGGGGTGCGGGCGGCGTTATTCCTGCCAATGCGACGCTGGTGTTCGAGGTCGAATTGCTCGGCAGTCGCAAATAGCGAGGCCGTACGTAATAGATCGATGAGCCGTAGGGTACTCGCCATATTGCATGGCGAGTACCCTACGGAAAGATGCGAACGCGATGGAAGTGATTGATGCTAGCGTCACAAGGGCACTCTTGCCGTACCCGGCCTTGACACAAGCGTTGCATGAGATGCTCCGAGCAAAGCGTGATGGTCGGGCAACAGCCCCACAGCGGACCGTACTACCGATGGGCGAAGGAGGAAGTTTGCTCCTCATGCCTGCCAGTTCGCCTGATCTTATGATCGTCAAACTGGTGACAGTGCATCCACAGAATGATGGGTACGGCATCCCCCGGCTACAAGCGACGCTCCTCGTACTTGATGCAAGGACGGGTCGCCGTCTTTATGAATTGGATGGAGCAACGGTGACGGCACGCCGTACTGCTGCACTCTCCCTGCTAGCAGCGCAACGACTCGCCTCACGTCGTAGCAAATCGTTACTGATTATCGGTGCCGGCAGTCAGGGTCGCGCTCACCTGGAAGCTTTTGCTCAAGGCTTCGACCTTCAAGACGTCTACATTACGTCCCACAGATTGGCCAGCGCACAACAACTTGCAACCCATGCTGCGCAGCACTTGGGTGTCGCGGCACATGCGCTCTCCTCGCCAGCCGACGTTCTCGGAGACGCGGCACTGATTGTGACAGCGACAACCAGTATCCAGCCTGTCCTCGGGAACGACGTGCGGCCGGATGCTTTTATTGCTGCGGTCGGTGCTTACCGTCCGGACATGGCCGAAGTACCGGCGGAATTGGTGCGTCGTTCCGTGCTTTATGTCGATACATTAGAAGGGGCGCAAGCAGAGGCAGGTGATCTCATCCAGGCCAAGATCGATTGGAATAAGGTGACGCCGCTAGAACAGATCATAGACCAGCCACCTCCAGTCTGTACCGGTCCAATCCTCTTTAAGAGCGTAGGTCACGCGCTCTGGGACCTAGCAGCTGCGGAGGTCGTACATCAGGGTAGGATGGCCTAAGTGGTACCACCAGCGAAGCGGGCGAGCCGAAAACTGCTTATATCAATTGTACTTCCGCCGGTCGTGACCAACTCCGCAAGGATCTCGCCCACTGCTGCCGAGTGCTTGAAGCCGTGGCCGGAGCACGGCGACGCGATGATGACGTTGGGGGAGTGCGCGAGGCGGTCGATCACAAAGCCATGGTCGGGGGTCACCGTGTACAAGCAGGAGGCTGCTTTGATAGCACGAGGGCCGATGCCGCGCAGGTGTGGTGCAACGGCGTAGTAATACATGTGGTCCAGCTCGGCCAGCGTGACAGTGCGGTTCGTTGTTTCCGCCGTCGCCAGATCATGGTAATGCTCGGTGCCGACTTTGATGCCGCCCTGCTGTCCGTCAATGGCGGGGAAACCATAGATGAGGTCGGTTGGGCCATCACCGAAGATCCAGATGTAGACAGGAAAGGTCCCCGGGAGATAGGAATCGATGTCCGTCTTAAGCTCAAACCAGGAGACCACCTGCCGAAGGACTTGAAACAAGCCGGCGTACCTTGGTTCGAGGAATTGGGGGAGCCACGCACCAGCAGAGATGATGATCTGTTCGGCAGTATAGAAGCCATGCACCGTTGTTACTGCTACGACATCCCCGGTGGCACCGGGCGTAATCTCCAGCACCCGTTCGTTGATCCGCACGTCAGCACCTAATTGCCGTGCCAGCGCGATTTGCGCAGCGATACAACGTGCGGGCCGGAGAAAGCCAGCTCCGGGCTCAAAGTATCCGGCCTCATTACCCTGTAGCAGGAATTGACCGAAGCGCCGGCGGATATCCGTTGCGGACAGAAGTTCGTGAGCGATGCCGTATTTTTGGGCAAGCGCGATGGTATTGTCGAGAAATCCCGTGGCACCGTGCCAGGATGCCGTCCTCTCAGGGACGCTCATGATCAGACCACCTGTGATCGTCAAGAGGTTCTGACCCATGGCCTGCTCGATCTCCCGCCACAACTCATTTGAGCGGAGTACGAGGGGGATGTAGGCTTCACCTTCGACCACGGCCTGACGGGTGATGCGCGTATCCCCATGACTCGATCCATAGGTGTGTGGCGGCGAGAAGCGGTCAATACCCAGGACACGGCAGCCACGTTTGGCAAGCTGGTAGATGGCCGCACTCCCCATGGCGCCGAGGCCAACGACAATTACGTCATAGGATGTCTGCATGTGCAATACCCTTAAATTGCAAGGGCCACCATTGCGTGCGACACCGCCGTCGGCCAGCGATCATGCGCCAGCGCTCACAGCTTTCAGCTGGTCGAGCGACTCGCGGATGAACTGCGGAAAGTCGCGGTCGTTCATGTCCTCGAGCCATCGGTCGAACGCGATCC
>JBBRHB010000443.1:0-4801 GCA_038223355.1 Chloroflexales bacterium | reverse complement strand
TGGCCATAGACTTAGAGTTGGGCTATTGCTTCGAGCCCAGGAGCTTCGGCTTGGTGGTCCCTGGGTACAATGGGTACCTGCCCCTGCTTGTCGCAGGGTGGGAAACGGGGACAAGAGCGATGCTGCAGGACAACACGTTTTCGTTCTTTGACGGAGTAGCCGTTGAAGACCAGCGCCACCTGGACGAACGGTTGCCTCATGTGACCTTCGCTACCGGTGCGACAGTGATTGTGGAGGGCGATCAGCGACACCACATTTATATCATCCGCTCAGGCACAGTCAATGTGGTCCTTATGGACGGTGCTGGCGTTGAGCACATTATCGAGCAGCACGGGCCGGGAGCGACAATTGGCGAGATGTCCTTCTTTACTGGTAGCCCTGCCTCGGCCACGGTGTATGCGACGACTGACCTTGACGTGCTCGTGCTCGATGATCGCAAGTTTCAGGAGATCGCGGCAAAGCTTCCACGGGTGTACTATAACCTGGGTGCCATGCTGTCACGGCGCTTAGCTCGTGCTTCTCGCCGTCTTGTCGCCAGTAGGTCGGGCCGCATCACCTTGCTGGTGGACGTGGATGGGTCACCGCTGCTGTCCTACGCTTTGGCCTGCGCCGTTGCATGGCACAGTCGGGCGCCAACGCTCCTCATCGTCGTCGCAGAGTATGTACCCTCCGAGTTCCTTGCCCTGACTGAGAACACACGTGTGCCAAAATCCCTTTTGTTCCGCGACCAGTTCCCTGCGCGTCACCGAGCAGAAATGATCGAAACGTCCCACGTCCACGTGTATGTCACATCGTCCGACTCTGCTTTTGCACCGCAACGGCTCGATACGACGCTGGCAGAGCTGGCACAGCACTATCATCAAGTATTGCTTCATATGGATAGTCGTGCGATGCCTGCGTCTGTCACTGGACGACGCGTCCTGCTTAGGGGAAGCAGCTATCTTCCGCCTGCACGGCGAAAGGGCATAGAGCGGGCACCGTTGCTGACATGCTGCGCCTGGATCTCAACACCTGAGAGCCAGCGTCTGAATCATGAAGGCACGCTCCGCATTCCACTGTTGGGCCGTGAAGATGATGATGCCCTTCGCCAGGGCAGGCTGCCATCCAATACTCCTGCGGGCTGTGCGTTAGGCTGGGCAGCGCGCGACCTCCTCGGCTTGAAAGTGGGTCTGGCCTTCGGCGCCGGCGGTGCGAAGGGCTATGCCCATATTGGCGTCCTCCGCGTGCTGGAGCGGATCGGGCTGCCCGTCGATGTCGTCGCCGGTACGAGTGTCGGTGCCGGCATCGCGACACTGGTGGCGCTCCGTCATGATGCGGAAGCGGCACTGAGTTTTGTGGACCTGACCGGCAGCCGGGCCTTTCGACCCCGGCTGCCGATGCAAGCACTGCTGTCCATGGCCGGGGTTCGAGAAGCGGTGCGGAGCATTGTCTCCGACGTTCACTTCGAAGATCTGCCTGTGCCGCTGGCAGTTGTCGCTGCCGACATTATTACCCGTCAGGAGATTGTGCTCCAGCGTGGCCCAGTGCTACCGGCGCTGCTCGCCAGCATGGCTATTCCCGGCATCTACCCGCCGCAGCCGATCGGTGACTACCTGCTCGTCGACGGTGCCGTCGTTAATCCGGTCCCCGGGGATGTGGCGGCAGGGATGGGTGCCGACCTGGTGATCGCTGTCAAGCTCGGTAACGTCCAGCAAGGGTCATCACCCGCCATACCTGTCCCAGGAGCGAAGCGGCCTCGCTCGATCATCCACACGTTGCTCGAGTCGATCGATATCATGCAGAGTAAGATACGCGATACGCCGGCGACCAGTACGACGATTCAGATTGAACCTGCTTTTAATACGGTCAGCCACTATAGTTTACGTTCGTTCACCGCAGGGCGAGCATATATCGAACTGGGCGAAGCAGCAGCAGAGGCGGCGCTGCCTCGCATCCGCGCTACGCTACCGTGGCTCCGCGAGTAGGCGAGCAGGCCTCGATCCATTTGGTTCGTGGACGATGCTAAGGGTCGGTGGGCGACGAGGCCGCCACTACATCGGGAAGAAGGAGAACATTCTGTTGGTGGGCAAAGTGGAACGGGAAAGACGTATCTAGCGACTGCCTTAGGCGTCGCTAGATGCCAGCAAGGGCATTGCGTGCGATTGCGACCGTACCGAGTTGGACCAACGAACACTTTGGGGCGCAGGCCGCCAACAAGTTGGGGCATTTGAAAGCACACTGTTGCGGCACCAGGTGGTGATCCTCGATGAGGTCGGCTTCGTGCCCTTCACCAAAGCTGGTGCCGATTTGCGCTTTAGCATTCTGTCCGCTGCACGAACACGTCAGCCTGAGCTTGACGACGGCGGTGCCATTGGCTGTATTGGCCTGTTTGTTGGGAGGTGATCAGGGGCCGACGGGAGCCTTGCTTGCCCTGCTCACCTTCCACGCTCACATCCTCCAATTTAGCGGGTCAAGCTACCGCTTTCGACAAAGTTTGCAATGTCAGGAGAAGGAGTGCTGGTTGAGATAAGAACGGCCTTACTCGCCGCACGACACTATACTAACGTCAGTTCGGGATAAGGGAGCGCCTTTGGTACGGTATGCTTGAAGTTGCAAGACACCAAGCAATGACCGAAGGAGCCCCACCATGAGTTTACTGGAACTGTTCTGCCAAGTCGATGATTTTTGCCGCGTCTTTGTGCCCATGTGGGAACGGCAGCAGATGACCGAACATGCTCGTCGCTATCACCATGGCCAGTTGAGTTTGAGTGAGATCATGACGATTTTGATCCACTTCCATCAGGCCCACTCCCGCGACTTTAAAGCCTACTACCTGCTGCATGTCACGCGCTCCTAATACCAAATTTTCATGAATAGTTCCGCTATTTCAGCGCACAACAAGCTGGAAAATACCGGAAGTGATTATCAGGATTTAGTATAAGCTCGACTTTGTACCTTTTCAGCTAGGTACAAACCGCATACGCAAGCCGCGTGAGGACGATCCGCGGGACTACTACCATATCACCCTCAGAGGGTGATGTCTGAAAACTAAGATTGTTCCAGAACGCCTGGCGGACACCGACCAAGACGTCGCTGAAGGTCGCTTGGTGTTTGGGGTACCATGCCGTCGTTTGGATCGGGATGGCACCGTCAGGGTCGAGGGCCTGTCCTACCAGTGTCGTCAAACTGAAGAGCCCCACCAGTGCCGGCGTGCAGCGCGCGATAGCCCTGTCACTCCATTGGCGTTGCGTTTCGAGCCCCAGGTGCGCGTGTCCTTCTTCAAACGTGACTTCTAAGCACCAGCGCTGGACAAACGCGATGATGATGGCTGCTGCAGGTTGCTCCACAGCCGAGGAGAAAAAGGCCCGATTGACTGCCGTGCCCTGCCGGTCACGCACCACGACCCAGCGGATGGGCAGTGGCGTCATGCCCGTGGAGTACCAGAGCGCTGTCCCGGTCGTCACGTCGACTGTTTTTGCTGTGCCGCCATACCAGAGAAGCGTTTCTTCCCGCCAGGCCGTGTGCGGGTCCGTGAGCACGACCCGCAAGGGGGGCAAGCGTTGGCCGACGACGCGTGGTCGTCCTGTCCGGGCCTTCGTCGCTGGCGGTGGCGCAAACAAGCGCGCATCAAGGCGGAGTGGGGCGATCAAGGCAACGTCGGCCTGCTGACAGACCGTGCCCAGCTCAATCACGCTGTAGGCTGTATCGCCCGCGACCCGGATGGCGGCATCTGGCACCCAGCGACGGACGAGCTTGACCATCTGTTGGGCGAACCGGGGCACGGTTTTATGACGCTGCTGCAACTGGGAGCTCACCTTGGGTGTCGTCGCCAGGACGCTCAAGAACGGTAAGGCCCACCGTCGAGACGTCCAGGGCAGGGGCACAACGACAGCCATCACGACCCAGCGCAGCCCGCTCGTCGTCACGTTCATCTGATGGCTGGATAAGCGACTATCGCGCCACTGGCAGCGCTTGGTGATCTTGGGACCCCAGCGCCGTTCGAGCGTCTCATCAATCACGAGGTCAACCGTGCCCCCTGCAGGAACGAATGTGGCAAGCACAAGCTTGAGCAAGATGCGACTGACCAGCAGTGCGGACCAGGGTGCCCGATTGAGCACGTGATGATACTTGGACCAGTGCGGGGTCGCGTGCAAGCCCATGTGCCGAAGTGCAGCAGCGACGGTATGACGACCACGGGTCAGCAGGGCTCCCATCACCAGCACACGCACTTTGGTGAACGTCGGGCGGCTAAAGGCTGGTTGGAAGTGGGCGAGAACCGCTATAATCGCTGGCGGAAGGAACATAGACACTCCAGGTGCAGGTAGTTGTTTGGCGATGACTATCCTACATCAGGTTGCAGGGATGTTCCTTCCATCCCCGGCATGTTCATAAAACGTACAAAGTCGAGATAAGAGACCGTCTTAAAAGCTTCCTACTGCGTAGTTGTTGCTATGGAACTCGTCAGTAAAAAACGCTATCGGACCGATCTCTCGGACGCAGAATGGAAGCTTGTGCAGCCCTTGCTGCCATCACCTGGGAGGGGTGGTCGACCACCACGCTATAGTCGTCGCGAGGTTCTCAATGCCATCTTGTATATTACCCGGAGCGGATGTGCGTGGCGCCTCTTGCCTAACGATTTTCCGTATTGGAAAACCGTGTTTCATTATTTCCGCCTCTTGCGACGGGCTGGGCTCTTTGCTCACATCAATGCCGTCCTGCGTGCCCGTCTCCGCCAGCACATGGGTCGTCATCCGGAGGCGAGTGCTGGCATCGTTGATAGTCAATCTGTGAAGACAACGGGCCGTGGGGGCGTGGCTGGCTA
>JBBRHB010000442.1:0-4805 GCA_038223355.1 Chloroflexales bacterium | reverse complement strand
TGGTAGCCGCCGATCAGCAGCAGCCAAAACAGGAGCGCCATGATCTTTTGCCAGTGGCGCCGCCAAAACGACGGTCGCCTTTCAGCTACTGCCACCTGCACCTGCGGAATATGTTGCGACATCAATGCGTCGCCAGCATTGCATCCTGCTCGACGCGGTCGGTCGGCATCGCCTCCCGTGCCATCTCCAGATAGTGCCGAATCATGAGCGCCGCTGCCGCACCATCCCCGGCCGCGCTCACCAATTGCTTTGTACTGCCAGCTCGTGCATCACCCGCCGCAAAGACCCCCGGCAGATTGGTCTCGAAGTTTGGCATCGTCGTGATGAAGCCATACGTATTGAGTTCAACGGTCCCCTGCAGAAACGCGGTATTCGGCTGTAGTCCAATGAAGATAAACACCCCCGCAGGATGCACCTCCTCCTTATCGCCCGAGCCTAGATCCTGCAACATAACGCCCGTTAGCTTGTCTTTGCCCTGAAAGGCCGCTACCGCTGTTTGGTAGCGTACCGAAATCTTGGGATCGTCGAGCACCTTTTGCTGGGCAACCTTGCTCGAGGTGAGCTTTGCTTCATTGGTCACGATCAGGACGTGACGAGCAAATTTCGTCAGGAAGACCGCTTCCTCGGTCGCGCTGTTGCCACCGCCAACCACTAACACGTCCTGACCACGATAGAACGGCCCATCACAGGTCGCGCAAAAATGCACCCCTGCCCCGATGAAATCCTCCTCGCCCGGCACCCCTAACTGCCGGTAGGTCGAGCCCGGCGCGAGCAATACCGTGTAGCAGCGTACCTCATTGCCATCCGCGAACTTCACCACGCGATACTGCCCATCGACTGCCACCGCCGTTACGTCCACCGCTTCCAGGAGTTCCACGCCAAAGCGCCGGGACTGCGCCACTAAGCGGTCAGCAAACTCGCTACCGCCGACACCTTCGGGAAAGCCCGGATAGTTGTCCAACCGCTCGGTTACGCCGGCCTGCCCTCCCAGTCCGCTCCGCTCAACCACGAGCGTCTCAATACCTTCGCGCGCCGCGTAGATCGCTGCTGTGAGCCCAGTAGGACCACCGCCCACGATCACAAGGTCATAGAACGGGCATTCGGCGCGGGTCTGTAAGCCGAGCTTCGCAGCGAGTACAGCATTTGACGGCTCGATCAAGACGGTGTCATCGGTAAAAACGATCGTCGGAATAATGCGCTTGCCCTGATTAGCTGCTTCAACAATCCGTAATCCATCATGATCCGCGTCAACGTCAACGAAGTCGTAGGGCACACGATGTTCGCCAAAGAATTTCTTCGCCCGCTTGCAATCCTGACACCAGGTCGTGCCATACAGTTTAATGTTGGGAGTAGTCATAATCGTCTTTCCTTTGCTTGGTTGATGGGCTGTCTTGGCTACCTGTCTTGGCTACTTCGGTCATCCGCATGAAAAATGAGTTTGAACGAAGCGCTTCGCGCAGGGCGGCCGAGAGCACTAAAAACCCGGGGGTATCACATCATCCGAACACGCGGGAGCATGATTGCTGAGGTCCGCCTAGCTATCCCAACCCGGTGCATTCCCGTTCTGCACCCTCGTACGTTCCACGACGATCCGTCCTGTTGCAGCCTTGGGATTGGCGTACCCCCGGGTTTTTAGTGCTCTCCTATGACCAGTAGGCGCCTGCAGCCACACATCCGACCGTGCGCTTCATCACGGTTCGGCTAGCGCAGGCGCACAATCTCGTCGCGGGCAAAGACCGGCCCAACCGTCAATGCCGGAGACAGCCCGGCATACAACGCCGGTGGCACACTGATATCCGCCAGGTACAGTTCGCCGACGTACTGCGCCACGCCCGGTGCCACAAGGCCAACCTTCGGCAAGGCCAGCGTCAGCGTTGCCCTCGCCTGGATCGCCGGAGCATAGACGGTGCCAGTCGTCGTATCCACGCCGGAAGGCACGTCAAGCGCGAGAATAGGAGACGGCTCAGTGTTCGCCCAGCGGATCAGGTCGGCCGCTGTCCCATGAGGAGCACCCGTCAGACGATAGCCGATCAGCCCGTCCACGATCACGTCCGGACGCTCAATCTGCGCTAGCGCCGCAGCCGCGACGAGCGGCACCTGCATCCGGCGCAGGATAGCGAGTTGATGCGCTGGCACGCCGCTGAAGGCGTCCGGTGCTCTGCTCAGGACCATCTGCACGCGCCCGCCCCAATTGTGCAGGTGTCGGGCACAGACCAGGGCACCCCCGCCATTGCCGCCCGTCCCGGCCAGGATCACGATCACTTTGCCGACCGGATCGCCGTCGAGGAACCGCGTCCGTGCGAGATGGGCAAGATTCCGCCCGGCATTCTCCATCATTTGAATCAGCTCGATGTGGAACTCGTCGATCATCGCCCGATCGACCGCGATCATCTGATCAGTCGTCAGATAGGGGATCTGCGTGAGCGGAAAGGACATGGTGATGCTCCGTCCTGCCAGTCCAGTTTAGAGCCAGCCGCCCGTATATCCGGCGCGACGCAACCCGAGCGCGAGATACGGACACCTGCACATGAGCTGCCAGAAAAAGCCCGAGCGGTAATTCTCGATCATCAACACGATGGGTCCCTGATCCAGACCATAGTACCCGCGCGAGATCCAGCCGGATGTGCCAGTCCGGTCATCTCCAAAGGTCGGATTGAAGCTGCATTTGAAACCATACGAACTGGTGATCTGCGGATAGGCAGCATCGATATGCATGATCGTCGGTATGACGATCTCGGGCGCAAACGGCAATGCTGCGACCACGGCCCAGGGTGCCAGCGTCCCATCGTCCGGTCCATCGGGCACACCCCGTGCCGTGTAGTCGAAGAACTGCCGCTCGACCCCGGCGATGCGCCGGGTCAGCGGGCCGGGTCCGTCGCTGGCCGTGATGCCCCACGTGTGTTCACCATAGTCGCGAAATCCGCGTGGATTGTGGATCGCATAGTGTTGCTGCACGTAGGTGGCTCGGCGGCTATTCTCGAAGTAATCGCTCCTCTGTGCACGCATAAACGAATCCTGGATCCCCCGGAAGTCGATCCAGATATGCGAAAGCTGGTGAATGAACAACGGTCCTGCGTACAGCAACGTCTGGCCGTAAAGCTGCCGCACCTGATACGTGGACATCCAGGCCGCATAGCTTGCGGGAGGAAGCGGGAAGTCGGGGGCGGCCAGTCCCAAGACATACAGCAGCAACGCTTCGTTGTAGCCTTCCCAGCGATAGGGCAGAAAGCCCTCCTCCGGCCGCCAACCGTGGGCGACGGTCAGGCCGCCATTGAGCGCCCACTGCCAATCCGCGCGCCGATACAGGGCGTCGGCGAGTCGACAGATCGCACGCTCCTCGGCCGTGGTACCGGTGAAGTATGCCGCCGCTGCCAAGGCACCGGCCAGCAAGAAGGTGGTATCAATGGTTGACAACTCCGACTGCCAGACTCGCTGCCCGGTCTGCATAGCGAGGAAGTGATAATAGAAGCCGCGATAGCCCGTCGCCAGCGGCTCCGGTCCGTGAGGACTGGTCCAGAAAAACTCCAGGGTCGTGAGCGTTCGTTCGACCGCGTCAGCCCGCGTCATCCACCCCCGCTCAACGCCAACCGTGTAGGCCGCGAGTGCCAGGCCAACGGCGGCAATGCTCGCGGGTGCATCCGTGCGCGTGGTATCCCGGACGAGCCCGTTGGCTGGATTGATCTCATGAAGGAAGTACGAGAACGTTTTCCGTTGGAGTTGGTCGAGGACGTCTTCACTGGTCGATAGCTGGCTCATGAACGCATAGCTCCCGGCGATGTACCGTGCTGCTCCGTAGGTCGGATGCAGGTGTGACATCGCCCCGTAGATATGTTAGCGCGAATACGCGTTGGGTCAAGCTGCCAGGAGCGGCAGGACCTCGCGGTTTTGCCAAGAGCGGTCCCAGCCATCGTTCAGCATCAGCGTGCGCAATCCAGCTACCGCCTTGCTTGGGGCCTCGCTCCACTGCATCCCGCGGTTCTTGGCCCAGGGGGCACCCCGTCGAGCGACGATCAGGTCGTTTGCCTTCTCGATATGTCCGCTCCCAATGTACGTTCGCTCGACCCGCCGCTGACGATAGGTCGGAATCCATGCCTCGCGTGCCTGAAGATACGCCATCAACTCGTCTCGCTTCGCCGCATGCTTCGTTTCCAGCTGTTCGCCAGGGCAAGAATACAAGAAGACATAGATGCCCCGACGACGCGGTCTGATATCTAACGCATTTATCCAGATTGCACAAGTCGATGGGTCGTTTAGCCGTGGATGCCCGGCAGGAAGACCGTCGGATCCTGCACGAGCAGCGGCGCTGCACTACGGAAGATCTCGGCAAAGCCAACGCCCAGCATGCGGCCGTAGTACTGGTCCTCGGCCTCGTACAGCACCAACAGCCGGTCCCCATCCGGCCGGAAGATCGATTGGTAAGCCGCGAGCGCTTGCCGCTTGCGGTCGTAGACCGCACTGACATCCACGGCGAAGGCGAACTCCGACCAAGGTGCTTCCATCTTGCAGTGCGGGAAAAAGAGCCGCTCTACAACCCAGGGCTCCTGGCCTGCCAGCCGCTCACCACCTGGTACGCGATCCCATTGCCCGAGCCGGGCGAGGAACACGGCAGCCCGCGTGAGACTGGTCATTGCCGCATGGTCAGGGTGGACAGCGGCGTCGCTCGTGCCGTACACCCAGCGTGGGCGGTGCCTGCAGATCAGGTCCGCTACCTCCAGCCGGACCGCCGCCGTGTCCTCGAGCAGTCGGTCCTGGCGGTCAAGGGTTATTCGTTCGACGCCGAGGATGTGCGCCGCCTCGGCTGCCTG
>JBBRHB010000441.1:0-4811 GCA_038223355.1 Chloroflexales bacterium | reverse complement strand
ACGCTGGAACGGGAAGTGGCCGCCTGGGAACAACGACGGAATGCGGTGGCGACGAAGATCAAGTGGCAATTTTCCCTTACCGCAGCACGTGAAAAACTCAAGCGTTTATATCCATCATAATTCGTGTGGCGGTCCACTAGTGCCGTGATCGAACGGTGTGAGGACGTGACAACCCCGTCGTTTAGATCTTCAATAATCAACCACGGTATTGCTCCTCCATAATACTCCGCTTTGGAGGAGAGGGGTGTACCACCAGAACCCCACTCACCAATATCCCCTAGTGTGGCCGCTTGCCAAGTTCTCATATTAATGAACCCAGGAGCTGCCTTACTTCCTGAGCCATCACTTCCTCCAGCCTCAGCAGCCGCTCCATAGTCACCTTCGGGTCTTCGTAATACGCTTCGTCTTGCTCAACCTGATGGTAACGACTGGCCGACAGATCGTACTTGTTGGCGACGACCTGCTGCTTGCTAACCCAGAACTGTCGCGTCAGTCCGTCGATCTCTTTTTGCAGCGGCGCGATCTGCTTTTCGAGATCGGCAAGCTTAGTTTTATCAGCTTCCATCAGGGCCAACGCCTGTTCGTCACCGTCGGCGGCGATGGCGTGCTCGAAGGTCAGGCGGTTGACTTCGGCCTGGAGTTTGAGCCTTTCGGATTTGAGCGGAGCGACCTGCGTTTGGAGTTCGGCAACCCGTGCTTGCCGCTCGCCATCAAATTGGTGGTGGTGGCGCTGCTCCCAGCAGTGGAGGATATCGGGGATATCGTTCTGCTCAGGTGTGGGCACGCGCTTGTCGTCCAGCGAAAAGCCGTCGTGCGCCATGTCATAAAACCAGATGCGGTCGGTCTGCGCGCCCCTGGTAAAGAGCAGCACCGCTGTTGATACGCCGGCATACGGTTTGAAGACGCCCGAGGGCATCGAGATCACGCCATCCAGCCCATTCAGTTCGATCAGCGCCTTGCGGACCTCTACATGCGCGTTGCTTGATCCGAACAGCACACCATCGGGCACGATCACGGCGCAGCGTCCGCCCATATCCAGCACGCGCAGGATCAAGTGCAGGAAGAGCAGCTCGGTTTTGGTCGTCGTGGCCGGCAACGAGGGGCTGACATCGCCCTTATCGATCGCGCCCTTGAAGGGCGGATTCATCAGGATCACGTCGAAGGCTCGTTTCTCGGTGTAGGCCTTCGAGAGCGTGTCCTGGTAAAAGAATTGGGGCGAGTCGATGCCGTGCAGCATCAGGTTCATCGACCCGATGCGCAACATCGTCAGCCCCGAGGCGTTGTCATAGCCCTTGAGGGCGTGCTGTTGTAGAAATTCGCGCTGCTCGTCGGTCAGCAGGTCGCCCACCAGCCGGTGCGGCTCGCCCTCGGCGTCGTACTGCAACAGATTGGGCGACGTGTGCTGTTCCAGGATGTACTGGTACGTATTCACCAGGAAGCCGCAGGTGCCCGCTGCCAGATCGCCGATGCGCTCGTGCGGTTGCGGCGCGATCATCTTGACCATCATGCGGATAATATGGCGCGGCGTGCGAAACTGGCCGTTGGTACCGGAGGTATTCAGCCTGCTCAGCAGGTATTCATACAGGTCGCCCTGCACATCCTGATTCTGTGCCGCTATTTCCATCTGATCGATCAGGTTGCAGGTCTCTACCAGCAAGCTCGGCTTGGCGATCAGGCAGACCGCGTCGCGCATATATTCGCTAAAGGAGCTGCCCGTACTGCCCAGCGTCGTCAGCCAGGGAAATACCCTCGTCTTGAGGTGCTGTAGCATCTGCTCCGCCGGCCGGTAGGTCCACGTGCTCCAACGCATCTCCTGCGGAAGCGTTGGCGTGAACACTGTGCCTTCCCACTTGGCCTGAAACTCCCGCCGCGTCTCGGCATCGTCCAGCCGTTTCAAAAACAGCAGATATGATAGCTGCTCAATCGCGTTCAGCGGATTCGAGAGCCCGCCGGACCATAATTTATCCCACAGTTGATCGACCTGTGAACGCAGTTTGGGATCGGTCAGCACGTTAGCTTCCTAGCACTGATAACGAGCGGGCGAAACGGACCACTTCCTCCAGTTCACCCGGCGCGAAAAGTTGATCGACGGCCTGTGTCACATTGTTGACGGGCGGCTTGAACAAATCCCCCGGTTGAAAGCGCCGCCGTTGTGCAATCGCACCACCAAGCGTCCGCAGAAACAAAATCTGGTTGGCCGTGAACGTATGCCGCTCAATAAAGCCATCCACCTGCCGCCGCACAATCTCCTGGTAATCGGGGATCTGCTCCAGGCCAAGCAGCTGGCGGATAAAGCCCAGCAGGCTATCGACCTTAAGCGCATAGACCGAGCGAATGTTTTGCTCGTTGAGATGCAGATCACCGCCCAACTCCCGCCGCAGCGTCCGCTCTAGGTCGAGCAGTTCCACATCGCCGACCCGTTGGCCGCTGCCGATAGCCTGCAACGTCGGATTGTCGTCAACCAGATGGAGCACGCGCTACTCGACTTGTTTGCGGTATTCGGCCACATACACCGGCTGGCTGCCACCTTGCAGCAGGATATAGCCATGCTGGGCGATGAAATCGGGTAGATCGAGCACCAGGAAGGCATTGGGCTGACTGGCCCGGTTCTTCATCTGTGGGGCCAGCGCTGCCACGACCGCCCGCAGTTCGGCGGGACCGGCCGCGGCTAACGCAGGCGATAGACAGAGATTGATCGCCTGTTTGGCCGCCGGATCGTTTTGCACGAAGCTTGGCAAGCGCGAAACATCTTCGCTAAGCGAGGCCACACTGCTTGCCGTGTCTTTGCCCGTCACGATCTGTAGCTTGAGCCGCTCGATCTTGCTGGTAAACGTTGCTGCCTCTACGTCAACCCTCGCAACATAGCGCAACAGCGGACCGACTTTCAGCCGCAGCAGATTCAGTTTAGCCGGCGTTAGGTACTGCCAGAACTCATCTGCCCAGACGGTCTCGATCTCCGGCAACAGTTTTTTCACCGGGAAGGCATCGCGCGGCAGTTGCGCCACCTGCGCCCGCAGATCGCCGATCAATGCTTCCCGATCCTGGCCGTTCGCCCCGCCCTTCAGCCACACATCGAGCAGCCGCAGCCGCGTGTTCCAGATCGTGACCAGCACCGGCAGTGAGGTGGCCTGCTCCGCCGCTGGCTGCTTGTTGAAATCATTCTCCCAGAAGTCGATGATCAGAAAGTCGTCTTTATGACCATTGGGCAGCAGATCCAGATGGCTGCAGGTCTCGTTGTTGCGTGTGCCGCGCCCGATCATTTGCTGCAGCTTGATCTGCGACTGCACCGGCTTCATAAAAACGAGGTTGACCACTTCGGGCACGTCGATGCCGGTATCCAGCATATCGACGGAGATCGCGATGCGCGGTAGCGGCTTGCGCTTGAAGGCGTTGATCAGCGTGCCCTTGTATTCGGACTGGTAGGTAATCACCTGCGCTAGATCGGCCATGTTGGGATACATTTGGGCGAAGACGTTGGCGAGCCGCAGCGCGTGTTCTTGCGTCATCGCAAAGATGATCGTTTTGCCGGGTAGTTGGCCCGATTCATCCTTATAGCAATGCTCCCAGATTTCGCCCCACTGTTGGCGCAGCGTATCGAGGTTACTAACGGTTTTCTCAAGCTCGGTGCCGGCATAGTCGAGGTTATCGGGGTCGATGCCTTGCTCGATCAGCATGTTGCGCTCTTCTTCGGTCAGGTCAACGCCGCGAATCCCCGCCCGTTGGAAGCGCGTCTCGGCCTTATACAACGTGTAATCGACTAAGTAGGCTTCGTGGATCGCCGTGGGATAGTCATACACAAAGGTCGGCACGCCCTGCGCACAATCGAACTCCAGCAACGTGTTGTGGTCGAGCAGCGTCGAAGGCGTGGCGGTCAAGCCGACCATTCGCCCATCGAAATAATGCAGTACCTCGTTCCATTTATCGAAGATCGAGCGATGCACCTCGTCAAAGATTAGCAGATCAAAATAGCCGGGCGTAAAGCGGTCGAGGCACTGGCTAAGCGTTTGCAGCGTGACGGCGTAGAGCCTGGCCGCCTTTTCTTCATCAATGGTCTGGCTATGAAGCCGTACAGCAGGCTCGTGCGGTAGATGGCGCTTAAAGCCGTCTGTTAAGGCCTGCTCAACGAGTGCATCTCGATCCGCCACAAACAAGATGCGACGCGCCTGGTTGGCCCGAATAAACAGATCAACGATCGACATAGCAGTGCGGGTCTTCCCCGTGCCGGTCGCCATTACGAGCAGCGTTTTGCGCTTGCCGCTATCGAAGGCTTCACAGGCGCGCCGCACTGCCTCGTGCTGGTAGGCGCGGTCGGTGATCGTCGGATTGATTGCCAGCGAGGCGAGCGGCAGTTTGTCCTGCTCGATGCGCCGCATGTTAGCGAGATCGGCGGGCGAAAAGAAGCCCTGCACCAGCCGCCGCGCCCCGTTCACCGGATCGAGGAAATAAATCTCGTGGCCGTTGGTCAAAAACGCGAAGGGTCGGAAGCTCTGGCGCTGGGCGATTTCGTTAACATAGAAGGCCGCTTGGGCCTGCGCTAGTTGCGGATTCCTGGTGGTCTTCTTCGCCTCAACCACTGCCAGGATGTCGCCACTATCCCCATACAGCACGTAGTCGCAGATGCCGCTGGGCAGCGGGCCACCATATGCCGCACCCTGATCCCGGATCGCCCGCTTCTGCTGTTGCCATTGAGCCGGTGGCGTACCATCGACCGGCACCTCCAGCCCCACACGCGCCGGATCGTTAACATCCCAACCGGCTCTTGCGAGCGCGGGATCGATCAGCTCGGTACGCGTCTTGGCCTCGGGTGCGTG
>JBBRHB010000440.1:0-4824 GCA_038223355.1 Chloroflexales bacterium | reverse complement strand
GTGAAGCTGGGGGCGAAAGGGGGCATCGCGAGGCGTGGGACTGAAGTCGTCCGGGCGGGGCCGCGACCGGTCAAGGTCGTGGACACAACGGGTGCGGGCGACTCCTTCGATGCTGGCTTAGTGTATGGCTATTTGCAGGGCTGGCCGCTGGAGCGCACGCTCGGCCTGGCCTGCGCCTGTGGGGCACTGTCAACGCGATCTGCAGGCGGTACTACTGCACAGCCGACACTGGCCGAAGCGGTGGAGGCGGTATGACGCGCCTCTAGCGTATACCAACAACGACCAGGGATGGAGGTAGGTTGCGGACGACCAAATGTGCGATCTTGAGGGAAGAAAAATAGGAGCGGAATAAACTGAGGCGAAAGGGCGTGTACTGGAAGGCGACAAAGCGGCCACCGGGACGAAGGGCATTATGTGCCGCTTCCAAGATGGGCTGTGCGTCGGCGGGCGATAACGCGCCAAATGGAATGCCAGAGATGATGCAGTCGACATGGTCGAGCTGCTGCTCGGCAAGCCGCTGACGCAACTGGTCCGCCGACTCATTAAAGACTGCGACACGCGGATCAACCACCCGCTGCCGGAGCCGCGTCGCGAATTGCTGATCGATCTCGAAGATGAGGAGTCGGGCGGCGGCGGGCATCCGACGCATGATTTCGTTGGTCATGACACCGGTTCCCGGGCCAAATTCAGCGATGACATTGCAGGAGGTGACATCGGCGGCAGCCAGCATCGCCCGCGTCAGGTAGCGCGAAGATGGGACGACCGAGCCGACCGAGCCGGGTGCGGCCAGCCACTTCCGGGCGAAGAAGAGATGTTCATGGGATGCGCTCGGTTTTATACCGCGCCTCAATATATGGTACCTTCCACTTAATGGACCCATTGCAACCATGTTGCACATCTCAGTATAGATCCATTCCGAATCTACCGCAGACGGGAAGGTATAACGTTCAGGATAGCAGAGTGGCTGATTATTTGACCGGACGGGCCAGCCATGGGATGCGGACACTTGTCTGTTCACGGGCTAAGACGGTCTCGCGCTTGAAGGTCGAAAGGCCGGCCCACAGGAGTAGCACAGCGGTGATCGCAAAACTGACGGCGATCGGTAGCAAGAGGTCTAGGCGATGCGCCACCAGCAAGTAGGCGTCGACATTTACCATCGCGCCTACCGGGACAAGGGCGAAGGCTGAGAGTAAGTTCGCGCCGCGCACGCTTGTGGCATGGATCGAAATAAGGACGGCACCCGCTACCAGGACGATAGCTTTCAAGGTTACGAGCAGCACGATGGCGGCGATCATGGCAGGATGGAGTTGGGCGACGAGGGGGGCGGGGACGCTCAAGACGAAGAGGCCAGTGAAGGTGGCAATCGCAAGCAGCGATGACGTGAGCGGCAGCAGGACAGCGGCAGTCACTTTACCCAAGTAGATTTCGGCGTCGGTTACGGCAGTGGAGAGGAGCGACTCCAGGGTCTTACGCTCCTGCTCACCAACGAAGCTCTCGGAGGCATTGCCCATGGCAAAGCCGGCGGGCAGAAAGCCGCACAGTAGTAGGGTAAGCGGCAGGAGCGAGAGCGCCCAGTTGGTGTCGTGGAGAAAGACGGTTACCAGCAGGACGGTGAGCACCGCCAGTGACGGCACGACGAAGGTCAGGGTTAGGAGCGGGACGACCATGCGCCAGTCGGTCATAATCTCCGCGAGTTCACGATAGACGATGGCATAGATGCGGCGGTAGTTCATTGGGCATGCTCCATGGCTAGACGTGCCGGGCGTGACCGGAAGGTGGGGCGGACAGCGGCAGCGGGCGTGCCCAGAATTTGCATATACACGTCCTGGAGCGAGCGCGGGACTTCGCGGAGCGCCACAACACTGACGCCAGCGGTGTGCAAGCGATCAAGCAGCACCGGATTCAGGTGCTGGGGCTCGGCGGTGCGATAGCGGATGCGGTTGCCAACAGCCTGTTCAACGGTCACGCAGGCACTCACACACTCGGCCAGACCTGGGAGGGGCTCCGCTACCTCGATTTCCCATAAGGGCTCACCGAGCAGTCGGCGTGTGAGCTCGGCCGCCGTGCCAAGCGCTGCCAACTTGCCGCCACTAATCACGGCAATGCGGTCGGCCAGCGCTTCCGCTTCGTTGAGATCGTGGGTGCAGAGGACGATAACGCGCTGCTCATCACGCAAGTCTTCAATCGCCTCGCGCACGACCTGGGCGCTCTGGGGGTCCATGCCTGACGTCGGCTCATCGAGAAAGAGGACCTGCGGATTATGGAGCATCGCCCGGATGAGGGCGACCTTCTGCTGCATGCCTTTCGAATAGCTGCCGATCTTGCGCCGGTGGGCCTCCCATAGGCCGAAGCGACGTAAGAGAGCCTCGGCCCGAACGGCGACGTCGGTCCGGGCGATGCCCTGCATCTGGCCAAAAAAAATCAGGTAGTCGAGCGCGTTCATTCGGCCATAGAGGCCAGGATATTCGGTCAATAAGCCGACATGGGCACGGACCTGCGCCGGCTCGCGTATAACGTCATAGCCGGCAACGGTGGCAGTACCACTGGTCGGGCGGAGCATAGCAGTGAGCATACGAATCGTGGTCGATTTGCCGGCACCACTTGGGCCGAGCAAGGCGAGCACTTCGCCAGGAGGTACGTTAAATGAGATTCCCTGCACGGCATGGAAATCCCCAAAGGACTTGTGGAGGTTGGTAGCGCCGATCAAAGGATGCCTCACAAGACAGGGACGGTCACTAGTCGTGACCCCAGTACTATATCACGAATAGGACCGTCGTACCATGCCTTCCAGGACCAGTTTGACTTTGGGCTCCCAACGTCTCAGCGGTGGTGTATCCTCCCAGGCGGTCGAGGGTGCTGACATAGATGTGGAGTCTACATTGCTCTCCAACGTGTTATAGGATAGTGTTACCGGGTTGCCACATACGTGAGCACGCATCAGGATCTGGTATAGCCGGGGTATGCTGTAGCAGACGGTGCGTCGTTGAAGGAGGAAGCATGGTCGGCGCGATCACGGTCTTGCTGGTGTTTCAATTGATCGGAGAGATTACGGTGCGGAGCCTTGGGTTGCCGCTGCCCGGCCCGGTGGTGGGCATGTTGCTCCTGTTTATTGCCTTACGGGTGCGTGGATCGGTGCCCAATTCGCTGCAAGTTACGAGTGCCGAGATCTTGCAACATCTCTCGCTGTTGTTCGTGCCGGCCGGGGTCGGCGTGATGGTGCAATTCGCTTTGATCCGCCAATCCTGGTTGCCCCTGCTGGCAATCGTAGGCGGCAGTACGCTGCTCACGATGGCCGCAACTGCTTGGACACTGCAGTTGTTAGCGCCCAGGCCGCCTGCGTTCGGCATGAACGCCGCCGGGAGGAGTGATGGAAACGACACTCTTTAAGATTTGGGTTTATTTGGCACAAACACCACTGCTCTGGCTGAGCCTCACCTTGCTCGTGTACGTGGGGGCGAGCAGCATGTATGAGTGGACGGGGCGGCTGCCGCTGTTTAATCCGGTGCTCATCGCGATAGCACTGCTGGTGATGCTGCTGCTGGCCACCAAAACGAGTTACCAAACCTATTTTGATGGGGCGCAGTTTGTTCATTTCCTGCTGGGACCGGCGACGGTTGCCCTCGCCATTCCGTTGTACCAGCGCTATGAGACGCTGCGGCGCCAGCTGTTGCCGCTGCTGGGGGCGCTGCTGGTCGGATCGAGCGTGGCAGTAGTGTCGGCGATGGTCCTCGGGCGGTTGTTCGCGCTACCGACGCCGACGTTGCTATCGGCGCTGCCAAAATCCGTGACCACGCCGATAGCAATGGCTATTTCGGAACAACTGGGCGGTCTGCCGTCGTTGACCGCCGTCCTGGTTATATTGACCGGCATCTTTGGCGCGGTCACAGCTCCGTGGTGGCTCGATCTGCTAGGCATCCGCGATCAAACGACGCGGGGCTTCGCGATCGGGGTGGCAGCGCATGGCATCGGCACGGCACGGGCCTTTCAAATGAGCGAGGAGGCGGGAGCCTTTGCGGGTTTGGCCATGGGGCTGAACGGCGCGGTAAGTGCGGTGCTGGTACCGCTGCTGGTTCACCTGCTGAGCTTCCGCTAACCGGTACAACCCATACTATGCCAGATGGCGCGCCAGGAATGCTTGTGTCAGATTCGCCACCCGCGGATCGGCGAAATCACCGTGACCGCCGCCCTTGACAGTGTACAGCTTTACACTCACGCCGGCACCTTCGAGGGCTGCCTTCAGTAGCTCGCTCTGATGATGGGGTACAAAGGGGTCGCTATCACCATGAACAATGAGAAATGGCGGCGCGTCGTGTGTCACATATGTTAGAGGATTTGCTCGAACGACCTCCTCTTTGTGCTCCTGAATCGGGCCGCCGATTACTAGCGCCTCCGGTGAGTCGGGAGCATCATGCACCTGATCACCGGGCCGCCTATGCTCGTCCATCTGGAGAAAGTCGGTTTGCCCAAAATAGTCCACCACGGCCTGCACGGCACTAGAGATTTCCAAATGCTCTCCGACGTCGAAGATTGGCGTATTACCCGTCATGCCTAACAAGGTGGCGAGGTAGCCGCCGGCCGATGGTCCCCATGCGGCGAAGCGCTTGATGTCAAGCTGGAACTCTGTGCCGTGGGCACGCAGCCAACGAACAGCAGACTTGCAGTCCTCGATTTGGGCCGGAAAGAGCGCATGGTGGCTTAGTCGATAGTTAAGGGAGGCGACTGCAAAGCCCCGGCTAAGGTACTCAAATGGAACGCCATCGTCTTTACTCCCCGTCAGAAAGCCGCCGCCATGAATCCAGAGGATGAGTGGCAGTTGCTTGCCGC
>JBBRHB010000439.1:0-4833 GCA_038223355.1 Chloroflexales bacterium | reverse complement strand
TCTCCTGCGCATTGCCGGTGGTCCGAGTCGGCGCCAAACCGGTGCTGGTGGATTGCGACCCACAAACCTTCTGCATGGACGTCGCGCAAACAGCCGCCGCCATCACGCCGCGGACCAAGGCCATCATGGTTGTGCACATGTACGGCCACCCCGTGGACATGGACCCGATCATGGCGCTGGCCGACCGGCATGGCTTAGTCGTGATAGAGGACGCGGCCGAAGTGCATGGGGCGCTGTACCAGAGCCGCCGTGGCACGCCCGAAGCAAACTGGCAGAAGTGCGGCGGCATCGGCCATATCGCCACCTTCAGCTTTTTCGCCAACAAACTGATCACCACCGGTGAAGGCGGTATGGTCATTACCGACAACGCTGAGTACGCCGCCCGGGCGCGGGGATTGCGCAACCTCTGTTTCCGCAGCGATCGACGCTTCCGGCACACTGAACTCGGCCACCAGTTCCGCCTGACCAATATGCAGGCCGCTCTCGGCGTAGGTCAGGTACGTCGCATCGAGAAAATTGTCGAGCGCAAGCGCTGGGCCGCTGCAGAATATACCCGCCGCCTCGCTGATTTGCCGCAGTTGCAGTTGCCGATGGAACGTCCTTGGGCCCGCAGCGTGTTCTGGGTCTACAGCCTGTTACTCGCCGACGAGGTGCCATTCGATGCGGTTGAGTTAGCTCGGCGTCTGACGGCGCTGGGTGTCGAAACCCGGCCGTTCTTCCTCGGCATGCACGAGCAGCCGGTATTCCACGACATGGGCCTGTTCAAGGATGAACACTACCCGGTGTGCGAGCGCATTGCTCGGCGCGGACTGTATGTGCCGTCGGGCCTGGCGGTCACTATGGAGCAAATCGACCAAGTCAGTCAGGCTGTGCGCCAGGCCTTGACCTGAACGACGAGAGCCAGCGCCCCAGCTTCTTAGCTCTCCCCAAGATGTTGTCTACCTATCCTTGGTCGTGACTTCCTTACAAATCAAGCACTTAGACCAAATTTTTAGGTAGAAAACGTGTCGAAGAGAGCTTACTACACGAAAAATGAAACCAGGGATCCCATCATGAGCGTTTTCAATACCCTTTACGCCGGTCAATACGACCAGCTCTACGCCGAAAAGGACTACGCCGCCGAATGCGATCTGGTGCTCGAAGCCTTCCGTCGCCATGCGACCGGTATGCCGCGCTCACTGCTGGATGTGGGCTGCGGCACTGGGGCGCACGCCATCACGCTGGCGGAGCGTGGGCTGCGCGTTACTGGCGTAGACCTGTCACAGGCCATGCTCGACCGAGCTATCGACAAGTCGTCAGCGCTGCCGTCCCCGCAGCGCCCGGTATTCCTGCAGGGCAACGCAATCGACTTCGTGACCGGTCAGCGCCACGAGGCGGCCATCATGATGTTCGCCGTGGTGGGATACCTGACTCGTAACGAGGACGTGCTTGCCGGCCTGCGAAACATCAGGCGACATCTTGTGCCGGGCGCACCTTTCGTTTGCGACTTCTGGTATGGGCCCTCGGTACTGTCGGTGCGGCCTACGGACCGGGTGAGGGTGCTGCCTACTGACGGCGGCCAAGTCATCCGTGCCGCCAGCACGACGCTGGACATCGTTAACCACACGGCAGACGTCACGTTCAATCTCTGGGCCCTGCAAGGCGAACGCTTGGTTGGGCAAACCAGCGAGACGCACCGCATGCGCTATTTCTTCCCCCAGGAGTTTTCGCTGTTGCTGCAGATTGCTGGCTTCGAACCGGTTAGTTTGTCGGCCTTTCCCTCGCTGGACCAGCCGCTGCACGACGACACATGGAACGGCCTTAGCGTTGCACGTGCAGTCTGATGAAACTCGACTGCTAACGCTGAGCCGCGCATGGATCGCTGGCCCGAATTGCTGCCGAACGTGGCCATGCTTGTCGTTGTCGCTTGGTTCATCCATGCGCACCGCAGCCAGCCCGTGCTGCAAATCCACACCCTGATAGTCACCAGCTACCTGACCGTGTTTCCCGCTTTGGACTTCCTATTTTCGGAAGGCGGGGGTATGGACGGCTTCGGCGAGCTTCAACTGCTGCTCATCATCTTCTTTCAGGTACCGCTAATGCTATTTTCCCACCACGTGGCAGGCCCACCAACCCGCAGGCCGGAGCCAATGGCCCACAGCATGCGCCTGCATGCAGGACTGCCGGTGGTTCTAGGAATACTGTTGCTGAACTTTTGGTTCGTGGCTCTCAACTACGACCTTTTTTTCCGACGATTGGGCCATGAAGGCCTGCAGCGCAATGCCGCAGAAGTGCCGACGTTACTGCTGTACGGCTACCGTGGAGCGGTGGAAACCGCCTTCTTTGTCATCGCCTTTCTCTGGACAACGCTGCGTCGTGCAGCGCCGGAAACGCATCACTATCGGCGCTACAAATGGGCACTCGCCGGGTACCTGTTGACATTCATACTTTTCTTTGCAGCTAACTCTCGAATGCAATTCGTGCTGCTGCTGCTCTGCCTGATCTGCACGCAGCCTGTGATCGCCCGGTTCGTCCTCAAGCCCTCCAACCTGCTGACATTCGGCCTTGGGCTGATGTTGCTGGTGCTAGGCTTGACCTTGTTTCGTGAGTTCCTTCTTGAACACAACGACCGCATTACTTCGGACGACCTACCGGCGCTGATCATGGCCGCCGGCTGGCTTATAGCATCTAGACTGGATTCGGTGGTGATACTGCACAGCCTGCGTGAAATGGGCTTCGATCCCTGGGGATTCGACCTGTCGGGCGTGGTGCACGTGCTGATGTTCTACATCTCGTTCTTTGCAGATTCCGAGGCTTACAACGCCGTAAAGGAGTCACTAGTGACATCGCCGTCGGTCTTGATCGTTAACCGGCTGCTGTCAGCATCGGAGGTGGATTTCCCAAAGTCGATGATCCTCGACATGTTCCTCAGTTTCGGCGCGCTTGGTCTGCTGCTGACGGCCTGCCTGTTGGGCTTAGCAGTGGGTCAAATACAGCGCAGCATCGCCAGTTCCCATAATTTTCAGCTGCCATTTTTGGCAGCCCTGTACATGCTGCCGATGTTGCTGGAATTTGAGAAGGAATTCATCGGACTGTTCTTTTCTATGCTGAAGTGGGCACCGGCGCTGGTGCTTGTCTACCTCTGGCGCCCGCATCAAGGACTGGGTCTACCTCGATCTCAGACCTTGACGCAAAACCGCGTGCAAACCCTGTCGAACGCCCGGCCAAGATGAGCATTCCATTGCTCCCCCGACTGATCGACTTCAATAACCTGATCATTGCTAAGGGCTCGAACTTCCTGCTTACGGCGGTCCTCTTCTGGCTGCTATCGCGCGGCATGGATGCCCCCGCTTTCGCCGAATTCGGTTACTGGTGGAGCATCGCGCTGATGATCGGTGGCATTGGGCTGGGCGGTCTTTCGTCGTCACTGATTCGCGTGACGGCGATGCACGGCACGCTCCGGCACCTTGGAGGTCACCTTAGACAGTCCGGGGTAACCTTGCTGGCAATAGCTTTGACTCTACTGGCCGCGCTGCTGGCATGGCCGCAAGCCCGGAACAACCTGCTGCTGCTGGCCGCGCTGGCCCTTTTCGGCCTGGTGGTGCAGTTGCAAACAGCCGTGGTGGCGCTGCTCCGCGCAGCCGAGGCCACAGCGGCCAACTTGGCGGCCTCAGTCTTGATCCTGCTGCTGGTGCCGGTTTCGCTTCACCTGCTGCTGGGTACGAACCGGGCCCTGGTGCCAGTTTTTTTTGGCCTAGCTGCGGCGTTCACCGCAGGCACGATAGCTGGGTTACTGGCCGCACGCCGGGCTATCGGTCACTTGGTGGCAAGTACCAACAATCCGGCCCCTCCCAGCACCGGCTTCATCGCCAGCGTCGCCTCGTTCACCGCAGTAAACGTCTTCTCTTACTCGGCAGTGAGCGCCGACTTCACGCTATTCCGCTTGATCGGCACGCCTTCCGACTTCACCTTGATGGCCACGGCAAAGGTATTCTTCGAGCGCTTCGTGCTACCCGTGCTGCTGGTGCTAGCCGGCGCGGTGAGCATGCGCGTGCTTCGCCATCCCCATGGTGCCGGTGCGGCTGCGGCCCGCCTGGAGGCCCACTTCACGCCGGGCCTGTTGGCCGGCGTGGCAATGCTGGTAGGCGGGATGAGTGCTGCCTATACGGCGTTTGCCACCGAGGTTCGTGGCGAGTCGGTGACGGTGCCCTGGCTTTGGACCGCCTGCGCCTCAGCCGGCTATGTGCTGTACGCCGCTAACGGCGTGCTGTTTGATGTACTGGTGATGCGGCGCACATTGTGCGCTGTGGTGGCGCATGTGGTCGGCTTCCTGCTGCTGGGAGCGTCGCTGCAGGCGGTAGCCATCGGCGGGTTCGGTGTGCCAGGCTGGGCCGTGGGCTGGCTCGTGTTCAACGCCATCGTCGGCGCCGTGCTGGCGCGCGAGGGGCTGGATTGGCGTTTCAGCGGCTGGAGCGGCGGCAAGGCCTAACGTATGACGGAGATCCGATGAAGGTACTTTGGTTCGTATCGAGCCTAGAACAGAAAGGCGGCGGTGAACGGTTTGTGCTTGAAGCCGTTCAGGCGCTGCGCGCGCAGGGCCACGAAGCGCATGTCGCCTGTGATCGCCTCGGGCCGGAGGCCAACTTTGACGGCCGCTACGACTTGTCAAAAGTGGTGTGCACCGCAAGCGCTCATGACCGCTCAGCAGGGTACGCAGCCAAGGCCTTCAACAAGTTACGTGGCAGTT
Organism: Chloroflexales bacterium; assembly: GCA_038223355.1. GTDB lineage: Bacteria > Chloroflexota > Chloroflexia > Chloroflexales > Kallotenuaceae > JACDGP01. Next base: position 107 of record JBBRHB010000439.1, on the reverse strand, counting down.
TGGCGCTGTATGGTGTGATCCGCCGCTTGGCGCCTGACCTGGTGATTTGTCAAAGTGAATTCGATGCGATCAAGTTGTACCTGCTATCGCGGGTACTGCGCTTTCGC
>JBBRHB010000438.1:0-4838 GCA_038223355.1 Chloroflexales bacterium | reverse complement strand
GCCAATGGCCCAGGCCCCATGCTGCCAGCGCGATATCCGCATGTCGGACTGTTCTTGCGCCGCAATATGCCAGATATTTTGTTCGCTACTGTGGAGATCAACACCGGGCGGCACCATGCCGCAGAAAAATGGCGCAAGGTTACTAACATAGCGGAGTTCGCCAGTGCCATCACCGACCTGCCACTCGCGAGTGGTTTGGTCAGTCATTAATTGCATACGATAGCGACCGAGTTGTTGGGGATCGACCCATTCATCAGCCTGTAGGTTAAGCTGTGGACGATCAAGATTAATGGCCCAGCGACGGTGGAGGATACCTGACACGACGGGAACCGCATCATATTGGCGACGAGCATCATCGATAATCGCTTTGGCTGACGCAGCGCGGTCGGCCAACGTAACGTTTACAACCGACGGGGTTCCATGCCACCAGAAGAGGAGCGCCAGCCCGAGTAGTACGAGACCGACGGTGGTGAACTGCCAAACCAGTGGTCGCCGCCAAAGTGGGGCCGCACTGCGGTTCCCGGTCGCACCGGCGGTGGCTACAAGGGCATCATCAACGGCGCGTGGTAAGCCGACGCTGCCAACTGCCCTGCCAAGCCGCTGGGCAAGTTCGGCCTCATAGCGCTCGATCTGCGGGAGCGTTTCGCGACAATGGGGACAGTTCAGTAGATGGCCTCGTTCGCCGGATGCGTCGTCCAGGCGTACAAGCGCACAACGCCGGCAGTCTATGTCAGGGCTGGGCGTAATGCCACTGCCCTGAAGCAGGCCATCGAGCAAGAGCGTTTGGGTTTCCGGCAAGGATAGATTCAGGGCCCGAGCTATTGCGGGGCTACCCATGCCGCGCAGGAGGCGCAGGCCAAGAGCAAGTCGTGTCTGGGGCGATAGTGTCCAAAAACTAGCAGGGAGAGGCGCAAACGACGCTCGGCGCTTCCAGCGGACACGCGGGATAGGTGGTAACGCAGCGATCAAACGCGATTCGAGCTGGTCATCAAGCGGAACCGTATCCCAATCGATGCGGCTCCAAGCTGCAATGATGGCCTGGCCGGCTCGCGCAGGATCAGGGTCACGTAGCAGAGCACTGCGATACAGAACGGCAGCATAGCGGCTGCGGGCGCGATCAGCATTTTGGGGTATGGACATATACACTCGCTTCTGGTTTACGGCTGGCGTTGCGGGACTACCTGTCGCAATCCATCAAGATGTTGAACGATTTTATCAAGATCAGCGTCTTGTACATCAGCACGAATAAAAAATAAAGTTCCATCCATCTCGAAAACAATCCACCGGTTATAATAGATATTGATACCACTTTTCTGGGTTGAACCACGCATCAGCCAAACCGTCCGTGCATGTCCGCGAATCAGGACGATACGCTGCTCGGCGGATGTCCAGGCCGGCGCGGTCTGTTGCAAGAGTTGGCGCAACAGTGGCGCAGGACCTTGGAGCAGATCAACAGAGCGATTATCGAGCACATAGTGAGCGTCAGCAGCTACCCCCAGGCTAACGGCACTGCCGATAGTTCCGCGCATGATCGGCGGAAATTGGCCTTTATGTGGCGGTTGTTGCAAGATACCGCTCAAGCTCGGCGCTTCCTCCGCTGGCGTCCAGCCCGATCCCCAGTCCCACACTGGGAATGGCATGGTGGCCGCAGCGTCGGCAATGTTGCGCACCTCGACCGGCGGATCATTGAAGTAGGGGTAGAAGGTTAGTAAATTGTTGGCGGAAGCCTCTTTGGTTCCCGGAGGTAGAGGCCAAGCGAAGGTACTGGCCGGAACAGACGGCAGCCATTCGTCTTGCTCGACGACACGACTGTTGATAGTGACCGTCGAAGTTATGGGAGTTGACACCGGGACGCCGAGATGGTTTTCCTGCACAGCTGTGTTCGCTGTTAGAATTGCCAGCGTTTCTTGGCGACTGAGGTGGCCCCGAGCATCAAAGACGGTCCTCGCGAGCGCACTGTCGGTGGCCAGGTCATTGGTCCAGTTGTCCAGGTAGACTACCTCGCTGCTCGCCAGGCCGGCATTCCCCGGCAACGCCTCCAGCGGTTGGCGTTGTTCGGCTACCTCGCTCCCATCACCTGAGGTATGCCACTGCCACTGCCAAGCAGCAACGAGCGGCACAACATCGTAACCAAAGCTCTGTGCCCCAGCATGATAGGGTTGCGCGGCTACACTAGTACTCGCTGCGTCATAGATATGCCACGTTTGTTCATCATGCCATTGCGCCGCAACCACACGGCCTGCCAGATCGCTCGTCAGGCGGAGTGCGCGCACCTCGCGACCGTCACTCCCATAGCTGACCCAACTCTCCTGACGCCGCTGCGCAGGCCAGAGTGTCACAGGCGTGTGATACGGGTCGGCCAGACCGGCAAAGAAGGGGGCCTGGCGCGTCGTTTCCAGGGTGAGCACATGATGACTTTGGCCGGGCGAGATGCGCGCTGCGGCAAGCAGGGTCAGCAGATGCGCTTGCACGGCCGCCGGGAGCGGTGCCGCCTCGTAGAAGCGATCGGGAGCACGAGCCCAATCGTCAACCCGCAAGGGTCTCGCAGTGGCGAGGACAGCAAGTAGTTCTGCGCGTGTCCAGCCCTCGGCCAACACGCGCACGAAGTTACCCTTACCGCTATCAAGGAACGGTTCAGTGCCCGTGCCAGCGCGTTGAAGAACGGCAGTTAAGATCGTTGGGACTTCTTGCGGTAAGAAATGGACCAGCCATGGACCAGTCGTAACCATATGGTCGGCAGCGATGGGTGACGCTTCTGGCACAAAAACAAGCCGTTTGGCGGGCCCAGCGTAAACGACGTGAAGATTATTTATGTCGAGCTGAAACTGCTGGGTAAAGCCGTTTGGTGCAGACGGATCAGCTGGACCGATGATGAAAGCGTGGTCCAGACCGGTGGGTAGGGCTGATAGTCCAATAAGAGGGCCCAGGTTAGGCATCATCAGCAGGCGAGGCAAGCTTTGGGTTTGTTCGGAGCCGGTAAGTGGACAACCATCGTCGATGACGGGCGAGTTACGCTCAACGAGGGGAGGCTGGCTATTGTCAGGATAGGCAACGAGCAGATCAATTGGCATGATAGTTTGCTCGTCTAACGTCTGACTGCTCGTTAGTTGCCATGGAACCCGTTCTTCAGTTTGACCGTTGTTACGCTGCAACTCGCGCACTTCGCGGAGCGCATGATTTACGGGGTCGAAGCGAAGCAGCAACGTGCCACTGATGGTGTGCCCTTCAGCAGAGAGCGTCAGTGTCGCAGCGGGGCCGCTCCCCGCAATCCCCAACGAGCGCAGGGTATCAGCAGTCGCGGCCAGATCCAGGTAGTGGAGACCGGTGGCCCACGGTCCGTGATACCAGCGGGCAGTACGCATTGTAGCCTGCTGTGTAGGGCTCATGGTCCAGCTATTGCGCTCGTTGGTATGACTCTGAACGCCAATCGGTGAGGCTCCACAGAAGTAGGGTGCGAGGGTACTCATGTAGAGCAGGTGGTCTTGCCCATCACCCACTTCCCACTCCGCGACCCTACGGTCGGCCATGAGTTGCATGCGATGACGCTCGGGATGCAGTGGATCGACCCACTCGTCGGCTTGAAAGTTAAGCTGCGGCTGCCCGAGCGTGATGGCCCAGCGGCGGTGGAGAATGCCAGAACTCGGAGGAACGGCGCTGTACGAGGCGCGCGCTGCCGCGACGATAGCAGCCGGCGTTGAGGCTGCTGTGACGGCAGCCGGAAATCGGGTGGTTCCTCGGGGCCAGAAGAGCACCAGGAGACCAAGCAGTATGCACAATACCGCCGCACCTTGCAAGAATGCCGGCCTGCGCCAGAGTAGCGTATGGCCGGTGTAGATGCCAGCGTCAAGGGTAGTGGCAAGTGCTTCGTCGATGGCAGGCGGTAGCGGCAGACTGCCCACAGCCCGACCAAGCTGCTCCCCGAGCACCCGCTCGGCTTGCTCACAGCGAGGAATGGCTACGCGACAGGTTAGACAGCTGAGCAGATGGCTGCGGCCGGCGCCGGGGTCATCGAGGCGAGCGCTCCAGCAGCTCTGGCAGGCTGCTCCCAAAGTCTCTGCAATACCACTGAGCGCTCGTCCCCCGTCGATTAGCAGAGTTTGTGTGTCGGGCAGGGATAACCGCAGGGCCTGCGCGATCAGCGGCGTAGCCATGCCCCGCACCACTCGTAAGCCAAGCGCGAGACGTGTATTGGGTGACAGGGCCCGAAAGATCGGGGGCAGGTTAACTGTCCACCTTGACGGGCGGCTACGGAAGCGGGGAAGCGGTGGGAAGTTAGCGACGAGCCGTGCTTCGAGCCGGTCATCGAGGAGTACATCATCCCATGTGATAGCTCCAAAAGCGGTAATGACGGCACGTCCTGCGCGGCCTGGGTGCGGATCCCACAGTAAGGCACTGCGATAGAGCGCGGCTGCATAGCGTGTACGGGCACGTTGGGCGCTCTGGGGTATCGACATAGACCCTCAATTCGCTGTCAGATGCCAGAGGTCGGCGGCAGTGCCCACGTGACATGCTGGTCATGGTAGCATGATACAGAGTATTCATTACCTTTAATACTCCGAAATGGCAAGGATGGTTCTGATGATACGACTCGGGCTTGGCCTGCTGACATGTAGTGTCGGTGCGATCCTGCTGCATAAGCTGCTCACTGGTCGTAAAGTGCCACAACTCGAGTGCCTCCAACCTGTGGAGCAGGAGGCGGTGACAGTGATCGTGCCGGCGCGGGATGAGGCCGCGCGGATCGGCCGATTGCTGGATGGCCTGGCAGGGCAGACCACACGGTGCTTTGACACTCTGGTATTAAATGATCATTCCAGTGATGCAACCGCCGCCGTCGTGCT
>JBBRHB010000437.1:0-4840 GCA_038223355.1 Chloroflexales bacterium | reverse complement strand
GTCGGCAGGGTTTTGAGCCAGACCCGGCTGGACTTATAGGAGCAGTGTTCCGACCACATCACGCTGAAGATGCCCAGTTCCGTCAGGCTGGGGGTGCGGCCCATGATGGCCAGCACGCGGCCGTACTCGTCGGCGGACAGGCCGAACTCGCGGGCTAGGGCCTGGTTGGCTTCGCGGTCCTGCACGGCAACGGCCTCTTGAAGTGATCGCACGAAGGGGGGTTAGTCGGTTAGAAAGTGCGTTGCAAGGTGAGATGACGGTGGGACCCGCTGGCCAGCCTGGGCCGTTGAAGCAGCAGGCATTGTGAGGTTATGATCGCTGCCGAGTTCTTCTGGTTCATAGTTACGCATTGGATTTTAAAGCGGCGCGCTAGCCATAACGATTAGCGTAAATTTCTATGCAAACCGCTGGAGGTCGGCGTACAGATGAAAAAGCTAAGCAGGCTTGCGTGGCCTGCCACGGCCACAAACTATCTGTATGGCAGGCCGCATAGGCCTGCTTAGGAGCAGTCATAGGGTGGTCATACTGCCATAGAGAACAATAAAGTACAATTTCAACGATATAGCTTCTTAAGATGGTTCAACTATTTTATAGCGGCTCCCAAGAACGCTGTCGTCATCTGCTGCCGAAGTAATCAGGGGTCACTGTTACCGCTGACTCTTAATCCAACTCATAAACGTCAAAACTCTCGTCTCCCTTTGCCGGCCGAAAGCTTGCGACGATGCGTGTCGCCTTTAAGAAGTCACTGACTTGCTCTGGGCTTAACTGCAATTTCCAGTAGTAGCCGTCCCAGAAGGTCTGCGCCGGTTCGGACAGGTCCAGTTTCGGCGTCAACAGGATCAGCACCGGCTGGCCGCTCTCGGCGTGCAAAGTTTTAGCCGCAGTAAGGATGTCGTCGAGATTTATAGAAATCCGGGCATGCATGGTAAATCTCACCACGTTGCCAAAGCGCTGCTCATGCAGGAAATAGGTGCGGTTCGGGATATAATACGGCAGGGCTTCGAGCAGGAAATCCGGATCGCCAATTATGACAGCGCTGCGCAAGTCGGGATGCTGTCTCACGAAAGCGCTGAAATCCCGCGCCCGGCTGAGCGGGGGACGGTTGGACACGGCGTCAGGAAGCTCGGAACTCGGCACTTGGAGGGCCAGCAGAACGAGCATCAACACGGAGCCGACCGTTGAGATCGGTGCGACAAAGCGCGTGAACCGGCCGAATACTGACGGCGACGGCCCGCCCCGTGCAAGCATAATCCAGTATAAGGTCACCAGGAAAACCAGCCACAGCGCCTGATGGCGGTATGAGCCAGGATAGATTAATACAAAGAACAGTGAGAACGCGACCAGCGCCGCCAGAGCCGCGACGAACGCACCTGGCAGACGGACCAAGCCTAGCACACTGCCAAACAGCACCACCGACGTCAGCATGAGCATTGGGGCACGCAGCAACGCCACCAGGTCGGACACGCGCCGCGGCAGGTCGCGCACGAGCTCGGAAAAGGACAGGCTCGGCAGCACGACCGCTTTCGTCAGCAGCTTCAGGGTGAGGTCATGCCGATCTATTACCGCCATATCGTTAAAAGGCGGGTAGATCGTGGCATAACACACCGCAACGCCAACTGTAGCTATGACAGCGTTGAGCAGAAAATTGCGAAGTGCAGGTGTCCAGCGCACCCCTTGTCCGACAACCAGGTCAATGAGCCAGAACAGCAAGAAGGCTCCGGCAAGAAGTACAGAATGTGCGTTTGTGTTGGCCAGCAGAAACAGCAGCACCCCAAGCACGACGCCACGGTCACGGTAGCGCGGGTAGAACTCCGCGAGCAGGAACATAAACAGCATGCTAATGCCGTAATTGCGTGCCATCACGGAATATTCGAAGAGGGCGAACTTACCCATGAGTAGCAAGGCAACCGTCCACGCCTTGAACGGCGAGCGCAGCGTGAGCAGCAGCATTGCGACGGCGGCGACACCGACCGACATTATAGGCAGGACGATCGGGTTACCCACCACCGCATAGGCCGCACGCAGAAGCAGATACCAGACAACGGGATGGCCTTCCCCCCGCACGCCTCTAAGCATCTCGATCACGCCAGAACCTTGTAGGGCCAGCGACAGCGCCCGGACCTCATCACGCCAGTAGGCGTGGTGAAAGACCAGAAACAGCACCAGACAGAGCCACAAAACGAAGCAGCCCAGTTTGAGCGCCCGCTGGTCAGCAGACATGGTTACGGGAAGGTGAGCAATGGTATCGCTAGCCACGCGGCGACCGCCCATACAATTCCGTCTCGGCCGCGGGTGCCGGTTCCAAGCTCCTGATCCTCGTCGGGAGCGGCGCGGAGGACGCGAAGACAATGCGCGAGTTGATCGCGAAATTGATGAAGAAAGCGACCCCGATCCCTAGGATTTTGGCGATCAGCGGGGCAAGCCCCTCGGTGATCGCAAAAGTCGTCACGCCGACGTTGACCAGCATCCCCCCCAGCGCACCCAGCAGAAACAGCAGGAAGCCGCGCAGCGAAGCGTCCCGACTGAACACATGCCGGGCTGTGAGGCGGTAGTTGACGACGGCAGCGATACAGAAGCTTACCGTGCTCGCTGGTATTGCGGGCAATCCGGCGTGCAGCAGCGCAACAAAGCTGCCCGCATCGACGATGGCTGCCGTGCCGCCGGTTAAGGCGTAGGAGAAGAGTTTGACCACGCTGCGTTTCTCGTCCTAGTTCTGGAGCAGCGGGACGAAAGGCTCACCGTCGAACCGGGAGAAAGTCGGCCACCCATCCCTGGGCGAACGGGATCGGATCAATGGCCACGCGCCGGCCCGCCGTGCGGCCAGGCCGTCGCGGCTGGGACGATCCCCGATCAGTATGGTGTCGTGAGCCCGGACCCCTGCTGCCGCCATGAGCACCTCCAGGCCGCGAGGATGTGGTTTCAGGACGCCGACATCGCGGTCGCCGGCATAGACGGTATGGTCGGCCGAAAGTTCGAGCGCCGCCAGCTTGGCTACCACTGGATAGTCGGAGAGCACGCCGATGATCTTGCCCCGGCGCCGCAGGGCGGAAAACAGTTCCGGCAAGCCTGGATAGCGGCAGGCGGCAAGATAGGGCAGCGGCCTCTCGTCAATCCACTCGCGCACGAGCACACGGACCTCGCTGCCCGGCCATCCCGTTGCGGCCGCTGTCGCATTGATCAGCGCGTTGTCGAAATCCATGACCTCGCATTCGGCTATCTGCTCCCTGATGCGACGGTAGGCCCTGAGTACGAGAACCGTGTCGAGTTTGCGCCTCGACACGGCATGGCGAGCGAGATCGAGTGCCATCCGTGCCCGCAACTGCCGCTGCTCGTAGAGCGTGCCGTCAACGTCGAAGGCGACCAGGCGGATGGCCTCCCAATTGGGAGGCGGTGCAGCGCTGTTGAGGCTCATCGAATGGCGATGAATTGCTGGGACGTCAGGACCGCAAGCAAAGGCAGGTCGATGAAGCTGAGAAGAAAAAAGGAAGCCGTCAGCAGCGCCACCAGCAAGATAAGCCCGCGCTCCTGGAATAGACGTTCCGGCTTTTGGGCCGAAGACTCCGGTTGCATTGACAAGACGATGTAGTATGCGAACAATGCGATCACGAATGGGACGGCAAGTATGTATTCGATGCGATACTTGATGAGGAAGATGGCAAGGAAAAACACCGACAGCAGCGCGTAAAGGAAGCAGGAGGCGGTCAGCGACGCCTCGGAATAGCCGGCGAAGCTCGCGCGGTAGCGTTCCAGCAAGTCTTTGCCGTGCGACGCCACGATCTCGCGATACTCGGACAAGCGCTTGGCCGCCATCAGGAACGCTCCGCCCGACCAGTATGTCAGAATGATCGATGACGGCGGCAGCGTCGCCGCATCAATCATCGCCCATCCGATCATCAACCGCAGCGGATTGTTGATCGACTCGGAAATCACATCCAGGTAGGCCTTGTTCTTGGTTCGCAGCGGTGGGACATTGTAGAAGACACCCTGGATGGCAAAGACGCTGGCAACTAGCAACATCGTCTTGCTGGCAAGCCATGCGCAGACGAGGCCTGCGGTCACCAACGCAAGCCATTCGAGAAGGACGAAGCTGCCGCGCAGCTCTTTTTGGACCGCCGAGCGCTGTGACTTGCGTGGATGATACTTATCGAAATCGCGGTCGAGCCACTCGTTGATGGTGTAGTTGGCGGATGCAATGCAGATCGCGGTCACGAACCCGAGCGCGACGGACCTTATTAGAAAGTCGTTCTGCACGCCTCTCAGGAGATAGGCCAGGATCATGCCCGGAACGATGAAAATGTGCTTGGTGCTGTGGTCGAGCCGCATAATTGCGATGTAGTCGGCCAATGAACCATGCATTTTGGCCCCGGCCTGCGTATCCTCGACCGGTTTACCGAGCATTATGACACCCCTGTTCCGAATTATGGAATGAGGACGAAGGCGGATCGCATCCTATCGCCCAGGACGCTGTGCCGTGGCCAACATCGGCAACGCCGACTAAAAAGTCTCCGAATGGAACGAGAGTGCCGCCAGTAGCAAGCGCGATCACACTGACAAGTCCAGCCTTGGTGAGCTTGAACGGTTAATCTGGAACATCATCACAAACCCGATCTATCGTCCAATTTACTTCAAACAGTCTCAATAAACATACTAGGACCATACGCTTCTCAGTCTCTCGAGGTCAATGGGTTCCGTATGAGAATGTTTCGTTTAAGGCCAGGGGAAGTTCACGATCCCGTCAAGGTACTAGCAAGCAGCAATCAAAAAGCAGCTTACGGTTCGGCTGGAGGCGAGGACACGCGCGGAGGAGGTGACAACGACGGAACTGGCCACATTCGGCCCG
>JBBRHB010000436.1:0-4845 GCA_038223355.1 Chloroflexales bacterium | reverse complement strand
TCATCCTGGTACCAATATCGCTACCTGTCGCCGCACGACGACGAGCATCCCTTCGATCCACAGCTTGGGGCGCATTGGCTACCCGTCGATCAATATACCGGCGGAGCCGAGCATGCGGTCATGCATCTGTTGTATACGCGTTTTTGGACCAAGGCCATGCGCGATCTAGGGCTGGTCAACTTCGATGAGCCCATGCTGCGGCTGCGAAATCAGGGCATTATTCTGGGCAACAACAACGAAAAGATGTCGAAGTCGAAGGGCAACTTTGTTGACCCCGACCCGCTGATCGAGCGCTATGGCGCGGACGCGCTGCGCTGCTTCTTGATGTTCATCGCCCCCTGGGAGCAAGGTGGTCCCTGGAACGACCGTAGCATCGACGGTATCTCGCGCTGGTTGAACCGTGCCTGGAGCTTGGTCATGCTGGAGCCAGAGCATGGCAATGATGGGCAGGATGGTGCGGTGCATCAGCAAGCAGTGCGGCGTGCCACGCATCGCACCATCAAAAAAGTCGGCGATGACCTGGAGCGTTTTAGCTTCAACACGGCGATTGCCGCCATGATGGAGTACGTCAACGATCTAATGCGGCTGCGGGACACGGCGGCCTACAATACGGCGGCATGGCAGGAGGCCATGCATAGCCTGGCATTAGTCATGGCTCCGTTCGCCCCGCATCTGGCCGAAGAGCTATGGGCCAGGCTGGGTGGCAGCTTCAGCGTGCACACACAAACGTGGCCACGTTATGATGAGGCGCTGCTTGTTGAAGACCAGATCGAATTGCCGGTCCAGGTCAATGGCAAGTTGCGCGACCGTATCCTGGTCGCCGCTACCGCCGACGACGCCACCGTACAGGCGGTGGCCCTGGCGAACGTCAAGGTCCAGGCTGCCTTGGCCGGCAAGACGCCGGCAAAAGTGGTCGTCGTGCCGGGGCGCCTGGTTAATCTGGTCGTCAAGTAGTGGTCGAGATCCAACAACATTTACTCCCAGCGGCCGAGCGCACGCTGGATGTACTAACGGTACGACCAGACGCTCCCGGCCGCCATCCTATTGCCTTGCTGGTAGCTGGCTCGCGCTCCGGTGCCGATGTCTGGAAGCTGTGGGGCAAGCGGCTGGCCGAACGTGGTGTCGCCGTGGTTGGCGTGGCCCAGCCCGGCTTTGGCCGCTCGACCGGCCCTTGGGATTTCGGTGGCCCGCCCACGCTTGCCGCCCTCGATGCATTGTTGGTCTGGACACGTCGTTTGCCCTGGGTCAAGCCCCTCCAGATCGGCTTCGGCGGCTATTCGAGCGGTGCCACCTGTGCCTGTTTGCTCGCCACGCGTCATTACTGCCGGGTGCTCGTCGGCGCGGCCGGAGTCTATGATCTTGACGACTGGTGGGCCCATGCCGCCGAGCGCAGCAGTTGGTCGATTGCCCAGATCGACCCGGCGGTCTCACTCGCTGACCTTGCGGCACGTTCACCGGTTGTCTTGGCCGGCAAAATCCACTGTCCCGTGTGCCTAATCCATGGCACCGATGATGATGTCGTACCGCCCGGCCAGGCACTGACGATGGCCAGGGCGCTGGAACTGGTAGGTAATCGCCCAGAAGTGGTACTGGAGCCAGGGCGGGGTCACTCCTCGCTCCAGTCTGGGCCCTTTATCGATGGCCTGGTCGCAGGGTTAATGAACTAAGGAGCAGGAGATGAATCAGCTGATTGTCAATGCCGACATCGGGAAAAACACTATTAGCCGCCATATCTACGGCCACTTCGCCGAGCATCTCGGTCGCTGCATCTACGGTGGCATCTGGGTCGGCGAAGACAGCCCGATCCCCAACACGCGTGGCATCCGCAACGATATTGTTCAGGCCCTACGCGCCGTGCGCATCCCGAACCTACGCTGGCCCGGCGGCTGCTTCGCCGATGAATATCATTGGATGGACGGCATTGGACCCAGGGAAAAGCGCCCAACCATGATCAATACCCACTGGGGCGGTGTGACCGAAAACAATCACTTTGGTACCCATGAATTCATGGACCTCTGTGCTCAACTCGACTGTGAACCCTATATCTGCGGCAATGTGGGCAGCGGCACTGTTCAAGAAATGCAACAGTGGGTCGAATATATCACCTTCGACGGCACCAGCCCGATGGCGGACTTACGCCGCCACAACGGGCGCGAGGAGCCGTGGCGCTGCACCTTCTGGGGCGTGGGTAACGAAAACTGGGGCTGTGGTGGCAATATGCGTCCCGAATACTATTCGGACGAATATCGTCGCTATCAGACCTATGTGCGTAACTTCGGCGATAACCGGCTCTACAAGATTGCCTGCGGTCCCCGCAACGACGATTACCACTGGACTGACGTCCTCATGAAAAATGGGCATAACCTGCGCGGCGGTTTCCTTTTGCACGGTCTCAGCCTGCATTACTATACGCCGGATGGCCCCTTACGCCAGCAACATGCTGCTACCCGCTTCACTGAGAATGAGTGGATCGATATTCTCCAAACGTCTCTTCGTATGGAGGAGCTGGTCACGAATCACTCGGCCATTATGGACCGCTACGATCCCCAAAAGCAGGTTGGCCTGATCGTGGACGAGTGGGGGACCTGGTTCGCGACCGAGCCGGACACGAATCCTCGCTTCCTATACCAACAAAACAGTATGCGCGATGCCCTGGTGGCGGCACTTACACTGAACATCTTCAACCAACACTGTGACCGCGTCACCATGGCCAACATTGCTCAAACAGTGAACGTACTCCAGGCCCTTATCCTCACCGAAGAAGGCAGTGACCGCATGCTGCTGACGCCCACCTATCACGTCTTCGAAATGTACAAAGTCCATCAGGATGCCACACTGCTACCGCTTGATCTGCGCTGCGACGACTATACCTATGATGATTTTACGATGGCGGGCCTCAGTGCCTCGGCATCTTGCGACCAGGCTGGCGTTGTGCATCTATCCCTCTGCAATGTCAATCCGAACCAGTCAGCCGAGTTGGTGTGTGAGATCCGGGGTGTGGAACTGAACACGCTACAGGGCCGCGTGCTGACGGCTGATCACATGACCGCTCATAATACCTTTGATGCCCCGGAACAAGTCCGACCGGTCGAGTTCAATGGCGCAACGGTCGACGATAACAAACTCAAGATAACGCTCCCGGCCAAATCGGTCGTCGTCCTGTCACTTGACACCGGCGGAGCATAATGGTCTACGGGCGCTGTCGATTTTCACAAGCTGCGCCTGTTATAATTCTTGCTATGCACAGCCGCTACCCGATCCCTGCCGGTCTAGCTCGGGCCGATATCCGCGCCAGCAACTCGCGCTTCATCGCTCAGGCCATGTACACGCCTACGGTCGAAGCGGCCAAGGCCTTCATCGCCGGTATCCGTGGCGACATGCCGGATGCCAGCCATCACGTCTATGGCTACGTTGTCGGCTACGGCGCAAGTGTGACCGCCGGCATAAGCGATGATGGCGAACCGAGTGGCACTGCCGGGCGTCCCGTCTTGGCAGTAGTGCGCGGCAGCGGGCTTGGCGATCTCTGCGTAGTCGTAACCCGCTACTTCGGCGGTACGCTTTTAGGGACAGGCGGTCTCGTCAAAGCCTATGGTGATGCCGCCAAGGCCGTGCTGGCGGAACTGCCACGTAAAGAAAAAATTGATCTGTCGGCCCTGTCGCTCGTTGTACCATACGCGTTGTATGAGCCGCTCACATTGCTCATCGCCACTCATAGCGGCACCGTTGACGAAGAAGCCTTCGCTGGCGATGTGCGGCTACAGATCAGTCTGCCGGTCGATCAGGTCGCCCCGTTCCGTGACGCGGTCCGTGAGCGTAGCAACGGCAAGGTCGCAGTGGCCGCAGCCGCAGACCTTTAGCAAGACCATTACAAGCAAGAAATCAGGACATATAGAATGCAGCCACGTGCTCGTTGGATAGCTCATACCCCTGCCCCTGCGGAATATCTTGCTGCCTTAGCGCCCGCTGTTTCACCACTGATTTCTCAGCTATTGTGGAATCGCGATCTGACCGAGCCCCAACAGGCCCAGGCCTTTCTCGCCTCCGATTGGAGCCAGCTCCACGACCCGATGCTGCTACGTGACATGGATCGCGCCGTTGCGCGGATTCGTCAGGCCTGTGTAGAACATCAACGGGTCGCCGTCTACGGCGATTACGATACCGATGGTGTGACCGGCGTCATCCTGCTGTTTCAGGCCCTGACCGGTCTGGGCCTCGACGTGCTGCCCTACATCCCGAAGCGCATCGAAGAGGGCTACGGACTGAATACGGCGGCAGTAGAGCGCTTGGCCAAGGAGGTCCAATTACTCATCTCTGTGGATTGCGGCATCAGTAATGTCAAAGAGATTGCCCGCGCGCAAGCCCTGGGACTAGACGTGATTGTGCTTGATCATCACGAACCCCCGGCGGAGCTGCCAGACGCTTGCGCGCTCATTAACCCCAAACTGCCCGGCTGCAACTACCCATATAAGATGCTGGTAGGCGTTGGTGTGGCCTATAAGCTGGCGCAAGCATTACATCGTGCTGGCATGCGCATGCCCTTCCGCTCCCAAGAATTGCTCGATGTGGTCGCATTGGGCACGGTCACGGACATGGGGCCACTGCATGGCGAGAATCGCGTGTTGGTCAAATATGGCCTGAAGTACCTTAATGCGACGAAGCGCGTTGGGCTGCGGGCGTTGATCGACGTAGCCGGCATCAAAGGGCCGGTTGATGCTCAAAACATCGGCTTTGGGCTTGGACCACGTATTAATGCGGCCGGTCGCATGGACGACGCTAATCGCGCCTATGAGTTGTTGGCGTGTGCCGACGCAGCAGCCGCACAGACTATGGCGGCGGAACTTAATA
>JBBRHB010000435.1:0-4851 GCA_038223355.1 Chloroflexales bacterium | reverse complement strand
TCTGGCCTTGCTCACGCATCGTCGGCGCATGCGCTGCGAGATAGCGTCCGGCCGCGATCAGCACGTGAGTCGCCTCGGGTGTGCCACGCAGCAAGCTGTGTTGGCGGAATGCTGCTTCCACCGTCTGAATTGTGTGGAAATCACGATCCTCGCGTAACAAGGCTTTGCCGAGCACGGCCATGAGCCGCGCCGGATCGTCCGCTGCCGCGTAGCGTGCAACTAGCTCGGCTACGGGGGCGACCTGTTGCTGCCGGTCGAGCAGTGGGAGTAATTCGGCCAATAGCCCGTCGGACGGCGTGCCATTTGTCACCGGCTGGGGCAATCGCGCCGCCGGCATGTTAAAGAAGCGGTCCAGGTAGATACTCATCGCGGCGTCGAAGACACCCCGCAGCAGCGGCAGCGCCCGTTCCTGCGGTGTTGCCTCCGGCGTGGCCCGATCAGTCTCAGCCGATATGAGTCGCCGGATCGCTTGATGCAGAGCATTCGCAAACGTGAAGGTATGCAGGACTACGTCCCAGTCGCCAAACTCATTGGCAGTGTGGAAGCGCGCCATGCGTAACGCGGCAGCGTAGGCCACGGTGCCGGCGACTTGCTCGGCCGTTGCGCCCTCACGCAATGCTGCCAGCAGCGCCCCAATAGTCGCTTGCGGATTGTCAGCGAGGATGCGTTCCGCCAGCGCTCGCCGCTCGTCCCCCTCAAAGTTTGATCGCATGCTGCTTGTCTGCCCTACGGCCATGGCGACCGGCAGTTCTCGAAAGGCCTCCTCAAGCATCGTGACCAAGTCAAGGGGATGGCGCCAACTGCTCGCCTCTTCCATGCGGCTGGCCCGCGCGATGCCGCTCACGAGGCTACCCAGCACTGCCGGTGCGTGCTCCCAGCCGGCGGTATCCAGCGCCTCTAGTGCCTTATTCGCGAAGTCGGCGGGATGTCCTAGCTGGATATAACGGTGATCGGTGATGGCTGCAAAGAGCAGATCGGTCATCTCGGCACTTGTCGCTCCGCCTTGAATGGCCGAGACGACACAACGCTCGGCACCCTCGTTATCGCGCACCTCAATGAACTGTCGAAACCAGCGCTTCAATGTCGGCAAATCGGCGGTCATCCCAGGGAGCGGATCGATTGGATAGCGCGGTGGCATGCCGGCAGCCTCGACGCTGACAGCGTCGAGCCCTTGATAGAGGGCGCGTGCTTGGTCCGGCCCATCGAGCGCCGGCAAGATGTTCATGAAGCAGGTGAGCATGGTCAACCCCTGGCCCCAGCCAGCAGCGCGGCTCCGCGTTCCGAAGGCGAGACCGCTCAGAAAAACGTCGCGGGCCTCGCCATGCTCGAGCAGTGCCAGGACAGACTTGGCCACGACCAGCCGGATGTTGCGCTCCAGCCCGTCGTTCAGCCGCTTGCGTTGGTGCATCCGCTCATTAACACGCGGTGCGATATTGATCCAGATCGCACCGTCGCGTTGTTGAAGGGGATAGGCTCGCACGTCGTCTGCGAACTGACTGAAAGTCCCACCCGTTCGTAGATCGAACTGGGCGGTATGCCAGAGGCAGGTCAAGATACAATCCTTGACACTCCCTTTGTCGAGTGGAAAACCCATATGGGGACAGCGGTTGTCGACAGCATAAAAGTCGCCGCCGTGCTTAAGGACCAGCACGGGGCGATCACCCGCATTGACCACCTTGCGATCGCTCAGCGCGAACTCATCGATCTGTGCCACCTGCATCCACTGCTGTTCAGTCATCGTTGCACCTCCATGTGCATGTGGGTATTCTAGCATCCCTGCCGGTGCTATCAGTTATAGTGCATTCAGGGGACCCAGCCCGCTTGACGCCAACCTACTTTGACCGTCACAATGGAAGCCTGAACAGACACAGGAGTTTGTCATGGCCGATAAGAGCATGCCTCCGATTGCGCCTGTCGAGGGAGCACTGGCTCCCAGCGCAACACCCGAGTCCAACGGCTGGCAGCGCACCTTTGCGGCCTTGCGCCACCGCAACTACCGCCTGTGGTTTTTTGGTCAGTTGGTGTCGCTGATCGGTACTTGGATGCAGATCACTGCGCAGAGCTTCCTGGTTTTCGAGTTGACCCACTCGACTGCCTATGTCGGCTTTGTGGGCTTTGCCAATGGGCTGCCGTCGTGGCTCCTTATGCTGTTTGGTGGGGTAATCGCCGACCGTGTCGCACCACGCCGGCTCCTCGTCTTCACACAAAGCACGATGATGGTGCTGGCGCTGGTGCTGGCTGGGCTCAGCTTTTCACACCTAGTACAGCCCTGGCATGTCGTCCTGCTCGCGCTGCTACTCGGCATTGTGAACGCCTTTGATGCGCCCGCCAGTCAGGCCTTTATCTTCGATCTGGTCGAACGCAAGGACATCGCCAATGCCGTCGCCCTGAACTCGAGCCAGTTCAATCTGGCCACAGTGATAGGGCCAACCGTCGCCGGGCTGACCTATGCGGCCTTCGGTCCCGGCTGGTGCTTTGGGCTGAACGGCGTCTCCTATCTCGCCGTAATCACCGCACTGCTGTTGATGCGTTTGGCGAACCGGGAACGAGCGGCCCGCGCGAGTTCGGCCTTTACGCAGTTGAAAGAAGGTGTGCGGTACACACTAAAACACCCCATCCTGCGGAGCTTAATCGCGATCCAGGGTGCGACCGCCTTGTTCGGCATGGCCTATGCGACACTCCTACCGGCCTGGGCGGTAGCCGTGTTGGGCGGCAATGCGACGACGAATGGGCTACTCCAGTCGGCACGTGGTGCCGGCTCGCTGCTCGGAGCGTTGATGCTTGCCGCGCTGGCATATCTGGGGCACCGTGGCCGCTGGTTGACGCTGGGGACGTTCGCGTTCCCGCTTGCGTTGCTCGCCTTTGCGGCCATCCGGACGTTGCCGTTCGCCTTGCTGTTACTCGTCGCCATCGGTTGGACGAGCATTTGTCTCTTCAATTCCGCCAACACGCTCGTGCAGGGACACGTGGCGGACGAGATGCGGGGACGCGTAATGGCCATTTTCTCGCTGACCTTTTTCGGCGGCATGCCCTTGTGTGCCCTTTGGGCCGGCCAATTAGCCGATCGCATCGGACCGCCCATGACGCTTGTCGTGAGCGCCAGTATTTTATTGGCTCTTGCGGTGCTGTACTGGACACTAGCACCACGGGTGCGCCAGTTAATGTGACAGTCGCTGGCCTTAGTGGGGGGATCAGTATGAATAAAATTGGCATCTACTACGCTTTCTGGACGCGCGACTGGGATGCAGATTTCCATCCCTTCATTGATAAGGTAGCTGAGCTTGGCTTCGACATTCTGGAGGTCAACGCCGGGACGGTCGCACGGATGACGCCGGTCGACCGCCAACGCCTGAAGGCGCATGCTGATGAGCGTGGTGTCACGCTGACATACTGTATTGGCCTGCCGCACGAATATGATATCGCGTCGGCAGACCGGTCGGTGCGCCAGCATGGCATCGTGTTTCTCCAGCAGATAGCACGAGCTATCGGCCAGATCGGTGGTGGGAAACTGGGCGGTATCATCTATGGTGCGTGGCCGGCTACAATGCCCGATGGGGTGGTCGATAAGCGGCCGTATGTTGAGCGCAGTATCGCCAGTATGCAGGAGGCGATCAAGGCTGCCGAAGAGCACAACGTCATCTTTAACATGGAAGTGGTGAATCGCTTTGAGCAATTCATTATGAATACCTGCGCAGAGGCGCTCAGCTATGTGGAAGCAGTTGGCAGTCCTAATGCCAAAATCTTGCTTGATACCTTTCACATGAATATCGAAGAGGATTTCATCGGCGACGCCCTGCTGAAAGCCGGTGACAAACTCGGCCACCTCCACATCGGGGAAAATAATCGCAGGCCGCCGGGTTGGGGCCATATTCCTTGGACTGAAATTGGCGCGGCATTGCGTGCGATCAATTACCAGGGCGATGTCGTGATGGAGCCGTTCGTAACCCGCGGTGGCGAGGTCGGTCGTGACATCAAGATCTTCCGTGATTTGAGCACGAAGCTAGATCTTGACGAGGAGGCACGCAAGGCGTTGCTGTTTATGCGCGGTGTGCTGAAGTAAGGCCTGCCACACCGGCGAAAGGGAGGTCGTGATGCAACCGACAAATATTATTTACCTGCACTCGCATGATACGGGTCGCTACGTTCAACCCTATGGCTTTGCGGTTCCCACCCCCCATATACAACAACTCGCTGAACAAGGGGTGCTTTTCCGGCAAGCATTCTGCGCCGCTCCAACCTGCTCACCAAGTCGCGCTGCCCTCCTAACAGGCCAAGCACCCCACAATAATGGCATGTTGGGACTGGCGCATCGCGGTTGGGCGCTCAACGACTACAGCCACCATTTGGTGTCGGCGTTGCGCCGCACAGGCTTTACCACCACACTCATCGGCATGCAACATGAAGCCTCCGATCCCCGTCAGCTCGGCTATGAGCGCATCGTCAAGCTGCCGAATGCACATGCGGCGACGGTGGCCCCGGCAGCGGTCGAGTTTTTCCAGGACCTACCAGACGCACCTTTTTTTCTCTCCGTCGGCTTTGAGGAAACGCATCGCCCGTTCCCGTTGCTAGAACCACCGGATGCCGCCTATTGTCAGCCCCCGCCGGTCCTGCCCGACACTCCGGAAACACGCCATGATATGGCCGCCTTTATGGCGAGTGCGCGGCTCCTCGACGCTGGCATTGGCACCGTGCTGGCGGCTCTGGATGCGACCGGTCTACAGGAGAAGACGCTCGTGATCTGTACCACCGATCACGGCATCGCGTTTCCCAAGATGAAGTGCAACTTGACCGACCGCGGCATTGGTGTGATGTTGATCATGCGGGGACCGGCCGGTCAAGTTGCACTTCATC
>JBBRHB010000434.1:0-4880 GCA_038223355.1 Chloroflexales bacterium | reverse complement strand
TAGTGGTCATACATAACACATATGCGGCGGAGTCACAGCTTCTCAATGAGACGGACCGGCAGCGGCTGGTCCGTCTGTGCGGCAAACTGTCTGGTAGCTATGATGCCGCCGAGGATCTAGCGCAGGAGACGTTGATCGAGGCCTGGCGCCATCTGGAAAAGCTGGAGGAGCCGCAAGGGTACTGGCAGTGGCTGACGGCGATAGCCAGAAATGTCTGCTTGCGCTGGGGCCGCAAGCAGGGGCAAGAGGCAGCGAGGCAGCTGAAATCGGCTGGGTGGGATGAGGAGGAGCGGATCCAGGACGAGGCCGACTTCGAGCTTGAGCTGGAACACGAGGAACTCGTTATTTTCCTCGACCGTGCTATGGCCTTGCTCCCGCCCCAGACCCGAACCATTCTTGTTGATAAATACATCGAGGAGTTTCCGCAGTCCGAGATCGCTGAGCGCTTGAGGCTCAGTGAGGGGGCGGTGGAGGCCCGGCTGCATCGCGGGAAGCTAATGCTCCGAAAGCTGCTCAGTACGGACCTACGCCAGGAGGCGGAGAGTCTGGGCATCCTGATACCGGAAGAGGTCAGCTGGTACACGACCCGCATTTGGTGTCCGTTCTGCGCCAGGAATTACCTGCTAGCGCACATCGACCACACGGCAGGGCAGTTGCATTACCGGTGCTCAGGCCAGTGCATTCCCACCGGTACGATTATGGACGGGAGCCTGAACGACCGATACGACGACCTAAAAAGCCCCAAGGCGATCCTCACGCGAGGACTGCTGGCACTACATGCGCACTACGAGCAGGCCAGCGTGGAGGGTGGCAAGCGCTGCAATCGATGTGGGTGCGCCGTGCCGTTGAAGCGGTGGACGGAGCAACAATTGGGCTACGGCTGCGGTATTTATATGCTCTGCCCGGCCTGTGGCGACTCGGATAGTGCCTCGCTCTGGCACCTGGCGCTCGACACCGCCGCTGCCCAGCGCTTCTGGCGGCGGCATCCACGTATGCTGGCGCTGCCCAACAGCGAACTAGAGCACGAGGGCCGGCCAGTCGTACTGGGGGGATTTGAGAGCCTGGATGGAACCGCACGGCTGGATGTGCTGTTTGATGCCGACACCTACCGCGTGCTTCACACAGGGGGTGAGCAATGATCGCTACATTGCGGAGGAGGAACTTCGCGCTAGTGTGGCTGGCTGGCCTCATCTCGATGATGGGTGACTGGGTCCTCTATATCGCCTTGCCCATCTATGTTTATCAGCTGACCGGCTCGGCGCTCGCGACCAGTGCCATGTTTGTCGCGGAGATGGTACCGGCCCTGCTCCTCGGCTCGGTCGCCGGGGTCTTTGTGGATCGCTGGGACCGCAAACGCACAATGGTAGTTGCTAATCTCCTGCTCACCCTCGGCCTTCTACCGCTGCTGCTGGTGCACTCCGCCGACCGGGTCTGGCTCGTCTATCTGGTCTCCTTTTTTGAGGCCATCGTAGCCCAGTTCTTCAACCCGGCGGCGAGTGCCTTCCTGCCCACGCTTGCGGGCGAGGAACACCTGGTCGCGGCTAATGCGCTCAATTCTCTTAACAGCAACCTAGCACGTCTGGTGGGTCCGGCTCTAGGAGGGATTATCGCTACCCGGTTTGGACTCTTTGGAGTAACACTCACCGATGCCCTCACATTTCTGCTGGCCGCCGCCTTGGTGTTCCTGGTGACTGCCTCCGGCAGTGTGAAACGGGTTGACGTGGGCCAAGGGGCAGCAACTGAGCAGGCATGGCGGGCGGTATGGCGGGAGTGGTTGGAAGGCCTGTACATCGTGCGGCGCGAACGGCTGGTGGCGGTGCTCATGTCAATGTTTGCGATTGGCTCATTAGGCGAGGGCGTGATGGGCGTGATCTTTGTGGTGTGGGTCAAAGAGGTACTGCATGGCGGTGCGCAGGAACTGGGGTGGCTAATGAGCGCGCAGGCCGTAGGCGGACTACTAGGAGGGCTAGTGATCGGTGGGCTGAGTCGCGGCTTCTC
Source organism: Chloroflexales bacterium (assembly GCA_038223355.1). Taxonomy (GTDB): domain Bacteria; phylum Chloroflexota; class Chloroflexia; order Chloroflexales; family Kallotenuaceae; genus JACDGP01. The sequence goes on along the minus strand of JBBRHB010000434.1, from coordinate 2,882 downwards.
CACGCATCGGCTGGCTAGCCTCGGCCCCATTACGTTCGCCCTGCTCGACATCGCGCTCTTTACATACCCAGTGGTGCTTTCTGGTCTCTGGCCGGGCTTGCTCTTGATCGCCATTGTCGGCCTGCCTGCCGCAGCCATTGGTGCGAGCTGGACGACCCTGATGCAAAGCGGCATCAAGGATGAATACCGCGGCAGGGTCTTCGGTGCCATCGGCACAACTCAATCCCTTTTCAGACTTGGAGGGCTCCTTGTTGCCGGCGCGCTCGGCGGGGTGTTGAGTCCGATCCTGTTGCTCGATCTCTTCCAGGGCGGCTCATACCTCCTCGCAGGCCTGATCGCCATCGTCGTGCTCTCCGGACCAGCCACTCAGGCGCTTAGGAATTCACAGCCCCAAGCATCAGTCAGCCGCAAGTGAGGTCCCCACGGTGACGCGGAAACCGGGCCAGGTTCATCGATTGTCCCGTGTATACAGTTGTCCTGTCGAGGTGGTAAACTGGTGGCTGTTGCCATGAGGCACTAATGAAACAGGCCCAGCAACAAGGAGCCACTCCAAACAGCTTGCCTTGGATAGCCTCCGAATATGATGAACACAAGGAACGACCATGCCGACAATCACCCTTGATGTATCCGACGAGATTGCTACCCAGCTTGATGCCGCAGGTGATCGCCTCCCTGAACTCCTCGCACTGAGTCTGCAACAACCTGCCGTGCCTGCCCACATCTACCGCTTCATCATCGACTTCCTCGCGAGCAATCCGTCGCCACAAGATCTTGCCGCCTTCGGGCCAACGCCGGAGATGCAAGAGCGGCTGCACATTCTGCTCGACCGGAGCAGCATGGATCAACTCACGACGACGGAGCAGGCAGAACTTGACGAGTATGATCGGATCGAGCACCTCATGGTGCTGATCAAAAGCAGGAATTTGAGCGTGCTCACGATGCAATGAGCGTAACCCGTATCCCAGCTCCCTTACGCCGGCTCGTAACCACACGTGCTGGAGATCGTTGTGAATACTGCGGACTCCCAGCTGCAGCTGCCTTCTTCCCCCACGAGGTCGATCATATCATCCCAGAGAGACATGGTGGCGCGACGGAGGAAGCGAACCTAGCGTATACCTGCTGGCGCTGCAACCGGCACAAAGGTACGGACCTCGGCTCATTCGATCCTGCCACGACTGAATTCGCCATGCTTTTTCATCCCCGTAGCCAGCGCTGGCAGAAGCATTTCGTGTTCCATAATACCCAAATTGAGGGACTGACCGCAGAAGGGCGGACCACCGTGTCGTTGCTCCAGCTTAATTCCCTTGAACGGATTGCAGAGAGACAAGCGCTGTTGGCAAGTGGCATCGCCATTGAGCCTTTGTAGGAATTCAGCCAAAAGATGCTTTTACGGGTCGCAAAAAAATCATTGCTAGCAATGGTCACGGAATAAATCCCCTTCCCACGGTCCGCTCCAAAGCGCAGTACAATACGAGCCAAACATAACGAAAGGGTTTTGATGGCTCCTGTTATACTCGATTTGCCGCACGGTCTGCGGATTGTTACAGAAGAGCTTCCTACTATTCACTCGGTCTAGATGGGCATTTTTAACAAAGTCGGCTCGCGTTACGAGACCAAACAGGTGAGCGGTGTCTCTCACTTTTTAGAGCATATGCTGTTTAAGGGCACCGACACGCGCAACGCCCGTGAACTCAGCGAGTCGATTGAAGGCATTGGTGGCTTTATCAACGCCTCGACCTCCTATGACTCGACTGTGTACTTTGCCAAAGTCGCCGATATTCACTTTGACCGCGCGGTCGAAACTTTGAGCGACATGCTGCTCCATTCTAAGTTCGATCCCAAGGAGGTGGCCAAAGAGCGCCGTGTCATCATCGAAGAGATCAACATGAGCCATGATGATCCCGGCGAGTGGGTCTACCATCTGCTGAATCGCAGTATGTGGGGCGAGCAACCGTTGGGCTGGGACATTGCAGGTACAGCTGAAACAATGGCCGGCGTCGGTCGCGATGAGTTGCTGGCCTATCAGGCGCAGCACTACACCATGCCGAATACGGTCATCTCGATTGCGGGCAATCGCTCGACTACTGAGATGGTCGATACCTGGGACAAGGCCTTGGCCAGTTATCGGGAGGGTCAGGTCTATGAGCCGACCACTACGCAGCCGGTGCAGTCCGGTCCCAAGCTGACGTTTTTGGAAAAAGAGACTGAGCAGGCTAACTTTTGCCTTGGACTACCGGGTCTGTCCTATAACGATCCTGACCGCCGCCCGCTTCAGGTGCTCGATTCGGTGCTGGGCGGTGGCATGTCGTCCCGGCTGTTTCAGGAGATCCGCGAAGAACGCGGCCTGGCCTACTCGGTTTTCTCGGATACGTCAGAGTTCAACGACGCCGGCAGCTGGATCATCGGGGGCGGCGTCGATCTCAGCAAAGCGACCGAGGCCATTCGCGCCTGCCTAGACGTGCTGTCCAAACTGCGCGACGAAGGCATTACCGAGGGCGAACTGCAGCGCGTTAAGGAGCAGGCCAAAGGCCGTATGCTGCTCGGGCTCGAGGATTCGTGGTCGGTGGCTGCGCGCAACGGCTCACACATTCTGCGCTATGGCCGGGTGCTGCCGGTCGAGCAGTTCGTCGCCGAGATCGAAGCCGTCACCCGGGACGATGTCATGCGGGTCGCGCAACGGCTGGTACGTAGCGACGGCTTACATCTATCCGTGATCGGCCCGTTCCAAGATGCGGCTCCCTTCGAGGATCTGCTTAGTTTCTAAGCGAATGGCTCGATCGCCAGCACATCGCCAACGGTGGTTGTGCTCGCCTGAATCGTGCCGACCGGCAACTCAAGGGTGGTGTGAGCCTTGCGCGCGCCGGCATAGGGTCGCCAGGGCC
>JBBRHB010000433.1:0-4894 GCA_038223355.1 Chloroflexales bacterium | reverse complement strand
GTACGGGCGACCGTGCACGAACTGGCCGAAAGCTTTCGGTTTGTGGCCGGGAATGGATCGAGCGTTCCGGCTGAAACAGAACGCCTCCAGTTGTTGCGGCGCGCGATGATACAGCGACGGGTCGTACAATTTTTGTATCATGCACGGCACGGATCTCGAACAAGCTCGGCTGCGGCTGCGGCTGCGCGCATAGTTGATCCCTATGCACTGGTGCATGCCAGCGGTGTTTGGTACGTTACGGGGTACTGCCATACCCGGCAGGCTATCCGCAACTTTCGGATCGACCGCATTGAGCAACCTACACTGCTGGGTGAGACCTTTATACGTGCGGCGAATTTTCGGCTTGAGCCACCGGACGCCCGGCAGCGACGCATAGTCGTGCGCGCGCTCTTCGATCACGACGTTGCCCGTTGGGTGCGGGAAACACCATCGTTTTATACGGTCCGTGAAGAGCAGACCGACGATGGATTACTCGTGACCCTCAATGTGCGGCAGGAGCAGGATGTGGTGCACTGGTTACTGGGCTGGGGCCACCATGTCCGCATTCTCGAACCAACAACGCTGCGCGAGCAGATTGCGGCCGAGGCACGGGCAATCTTGGAGATGCTGGAACGTCCAAAACGCTACTGACATAGGGGTGTCACACTGCCCTGCGATACTAGACATAGGTCGACGCGCTGCCGACCGGCTAGTCATCAAAGGAGCGTACCCATGTTACAAGGGCTTCAACTCGTGCTCATGCATGTGCCAAGCGTTGCCGCAGTTCGCGATTTTTACACCGAGCAATTGGGCTTGAAGGTAGTCGATCACCAGCGGGGCTTCATCCAGTTCGAACAAGCTGGGCATGGCGTATCACTCGCGCTTTCTGAACGGCCTGCCGAAACAATGGGCGATGGCATTGAGCTCTGGTGGTATGTCGACAACGCGGATGCCACCTGTGCGCAGTTTGCGGAGCAGGGAATTGTGATCGTCGACCCGCCGACCGATCAACCGTTTGGCCGCTCGTTCAGCATTAACGATCCGGCCGGCAATCGGCTGTATATGTTGCAGCTGGCATAACAACGAGCACGCTGGCCATCCGCCTGTTCTAGAGAGGCGGGTGGCCAACTTTGTGCCATTTTCCTCCATCAACGTATTGACGAGCTTCGATATAGTATGCTATACTAACGACCAATGAGGGAAGCATGACCAACACCATTGACAGAGAGGAACGGACGCTCGGGACACGTTGCTGCGGCGACACTTCGCTGGCGCATATGACGCCAGCGGCTGCACAGGAATTGAGCGATGACTTCCTGATCTTCGGCCATCCGGTGCGGCTCCAGATTCTTGATATGCTGGGTCGGAATAGGGGCCAGGTCTGTGTCTGTGACCTCGAAGCGGCACTGCCGGTGAAACAGCCGACGGTCTCGCATCATCTCAAGCTGTTGCGCGAAGCTGGACTGATCGATTGTGAGCGGCAGGGCTTGTGGGCCTACTATTTCATTAATCAGGCAGCTGTGGCTCGGCGGCGGGCCGCAATCACGGAATATCTGCAGCCATTGGGGTAGCAGCCTTTTTTTAGCCATTATATTGATAGACATCGATACTACAGCGCAAGGAGGAATGCGATGGAGGAAGTTATGACCAGACAAAACGACCAGGAGATTGTCGATGCCGTACGCGAGCGGTATGGCTCCGTTGCCCGGAGCGTACTCAGTGAACAGCAGGCCGGCTGTTGCACGAGCGAAGCCGTGGCGTGTTGCACCAGTGACAGTTCGTGCTGTAGCACGGATGCCGGTGGAATCACTGATAATCTGTATCAGATTGACGAGCTTGCCGGCCTGCCGCTCAAAGCGGCCCTGGCCTCCTTAGGCTGTGGCAATCCGACTGCGCTGGCCCAACTGGAGCCAGGGCAAACCGTGCTGGATCTTGGCAGCGGTGGTGGGATCGATGTACTGCTCTCGGCCCGACGGGTCGGACCAACAGGCTATGCTTATGGGGTGGACATGACCGACGACATGCTGCAATTGGCGCGGCAGAATGCGGCTCAGGCGGGCGCAACCAACGTCGAGTTTCTCAAGGGTGATATTGCGTCGATCCCGCTGCCCAGTAACACTGTTGATGTCATTATATCGAATTGCGTTATTAACTTGGCCGTCGACAAAGCGCCGGTGCTTGAGGAGGCCTTCCGCGTGCTTAAGCCCGGCGGTCACTTCGCGGTCTCGGACATCGTTATTCATGGGGGGCTGTCCACCAATCTGGTGGATACGGCCGAACTGCGGCGCGACCTCTCGTCCTGGTCTGGCTGTATCGCCGGCGCATTGACCGACGACGACTACCGGCGGTTACTCGGCGCTGCCGGCTTTGCTGAGGTTGACCTCGAAGTCACCCGGCGCTATACGATCGAGCAGGTGGGCACATCATTTCCGGCCTGGGTCGAGCGCATGGGCGTGGAGCAAGCGACCGATCTGGTCAGTCGCTTTGCCAGCACATTCGTCCGCGCGACCAAACCGCAGACGAAGACTCACAACGCTGCGGAGGAGGAGCAAGCCGGCTGTTGCACGACCGCGACGCAGGGGCAAGCGGACTGTTGCGCGCCTCAGACCACCAGCTGCTGCACAACGGCAACTGGAGCCGGTTGCTGCAGCACGACGACCGGCCATGAACAGACGCACATATGACAACTTCATTAGGGCGCCGGGTTGGTGCCGAGTTTATCGGCACGTATGGTCTCGTTACCGCTGGCTGCGGTGCGATTGTGGTCAATAGCCTGACCGGTGCACTCGGGCATCTCGGCATTGCCCTCACCTTCGGCCTAATTATCATGGTGATGATTGCCGCGACGGGCCATCTCTCCGGTGCCCACTTCAACCCCTCGGTAACCATTGCCTTCGCGCTCACGCGCCATTTTCGCTGGGCCGAGGTACCTTTCTATGCAGCGGCGCAGGTCACCGGTGCCAGTGCCGCTGCGCTAACGCTCCGCTTGCTCTTTGGGCCGGTTGCTAACCTGGGAGTGACCCTGCCAAGCGGCAGTCCCTGGCAATCCTTCGGGCTAGAGATATTGCTAACGGCGGTTCTTATGTTTGTCATCATCTCGGTGGCCACGGATACACGGGCGGTGGGTCAACTCGCCGCACTGGCTATCGGGGCCACTGTTGCGCTTGATGCACTGTGGGGTGGGCCAATAAGCGGTGCCTCGATGAACCCAGCTCGCTCGTTTGGTCCTGCTGTGGTTGCGGGCGTTTGGACAAACCAGTGGGTCTACTGGCTCGGGCCGCTGATTGGGGCGAGCCTGGGAGGCATGATTTATCAGGTGCTTCGCAAGCCACTCGCTGTTGATCGCGCAGCGCCTACGTATGGCCAGATAGTTCGAGAAGGGGGTGAATAACGCTATGCATGTCTTATTCCTTTGCACTCACAACAGTGCCCGTTCACAAATGGCTGAAGCGCTACTACGCAGCTTAGGCCAGGGAACTTTTGAGGTCGAAAGCGCCGGCACAGTAGCAACCGGCGTCCGTCCCGAGGCAATAGCGGTGATGCGTGAACTCGGGATTGATATGAGTGGCCAAACATCAAAAACCCTTGAACGCTTTTTGAGCGAGCCTTTTGATGAGGTCATTACCGTCTGCGACAGTGCAAACGAAAGCTGTCCATTCTTTCCCAGTGCCCGTAACCAGCGTCACTGGTCAATTGATGATCCTTCAGGGGTCCAGGGCTCAGATGAGGAGCGCTTGGCCGCCTTCCGGCGGTCACGCGATGAGCTACGCCGGCGAATTGAGACGGAACTCCTCGCTAGCCGCCAGCGATAGCGCCCACGATCATGAAGGGCTCCGTACCCCTCGCCACCGCGTCGGGCAGCAGGGCGTCTGGTGACTCATGGGACACATCGTCCTCACAGGCGAAGAAGCGTACGAACGGACGGCGCTCTTTTGTTACCTGGTCGCGGATCAGCCCACGTAACGTCGGATATTGGGCTTCCAGTGCGTCGAGGACGGAGCGCTGCGTCACCGCCCCCTCAACCTGGAGCTGCACCTCGCCCCGCTGGTGGGACAGCGACCGCAGATGGGCCGGGAGCAGCACGCGGATCATGGCAGCGTCTGGACTTCGACAGAAAGAACGGACGGCAGATCATGGACGATGGGCGCCCAGCTATCGCCGCCGTTGGCCGATGCATACACCTGGCCGCCGGTTGTGCCGAAGTACAGGCCGCACGGATCGAGCGTGTCAAGCGCCAGCGCATCGCGTAACACATTCACATAGCAGTCGCGCTGTGGTAGACCGTTCGTGAGCCCTTCCCACTCGTTGCCGCCCGTCCGGCTGCGGTACACGCGTAGCTTCCCTTCCGGTGGGTAATGGAGCGAGTCGCTCGTGATCGGAACAACATAGATCGTTTCTGGCTCGTGGGCATGCACGGCAATTGGGAAGCCGAAGTCGGACGGCAAGTTGCCGCTGACCTCATGCCAGGAATCGCCGGCGTCGTCACTACGCATGACGTCCCAGTGCTTTTGCATGAAGAGCACGGACGGGCGTGAGTGGTGCATCGCGATCTTGTGGACGCAGTGGCCGACATCGGCGTCGGGGTCGGGGATGTAGTCGGACGTCAGCCCCCGGTTGATCGCGTGCCACGTTATGCCGGCGTCATCGCTCCGGAAGGCACCCGCAGCAGAGATAGCGACGATGATCCGGTCGGGAGCACTCGGATCCAACAGGATGGTGTGCAGGCAGAGGCCACCAGCGCCGGGTTGCCAGCGAGAGCCCGAGCCATGGCCGCGTAATCCGGAAAGCTCCTGCCACGTCTGGCCGCCGTCCACGCTGCGGAATAAGGCAGCGTCTTCGGCTCCGGCGTAGAGCGTATCCGGGTCGGTCAGCGATGGCTCGAGATGCCAGACGCGCTTGAACTCCCAGGGGTGCG
>JBBRHB010000432.1:0-4898 GCA_038223355.1 Chloroflexales bacterium | reverse complement strand
AGCCGCCAATCAGACCCGCATAGCCACCCGGAGTATACAGCCCTTTGCCTTTATTCTCGAAAAAGACTGACACAAACAACACTCCGAGGACCAAACGTAGTAGTGTCAATGCTAGCTGAGCACCGGCGGGCGACACTGCTGCTCCACTCACAACCGGCTGTGTCCGCTGTGCCATTACCGCTTCTCGTTCCATGGTAAAGCCCCCTCCAGCACCACTTGCGGTGCCTGTTCAATATTCATCACCCTGATGTCTTTTGAAGCCCCAACTCGCGCAGACGCGCGGCATGCAGTATCGCGATCACCGTCATGCCGTCCCGAATCTCACTGGACAGCACTTGCTCCAACACTGTCGTAAATGGCAGCGTGGCGATTTCGAAAAATTCCGTGTCATCAGGTGGCAGCGCCTGCGGCACGAGGTCATATCCCAGGTAAATATGGGCAACCTCATCGCAAATGCTTTTCGAGGTGTAGTAGCTGCAAACGGGAGTGAGCCGCTGCGCTGCGTAGCCGACCTCTTCCTGCAATTCACGCTGTACCGCCGCCTCCAATGTCTCGCCCGGCTTCACACCACCGGTCGGCATTTCCCAGCGGTGATTTTCATGTTGCACGTAGCGGTACTGGCGCACCATCAGAACATGGTCATCGTCGACAAACGGTAAGACACCAACGCAGGCACCGAATGTAACGACGCCATAAATTGTCGTCTGTCCGTTGGGCAACTCAGCCTGATCTTCGCGGAGTTGCATCCACTTGTTGTGGTAAACCGGCCGGCTGCTACGTGTTTTCCATGGCTTTGGTGGCATGGTGCCCCACATTACTGGGTTAGCTTGCGGATCATTATGTTCGCATTTTAGCATACCGCGCCGCCGAATGGCCCAACTCCCGCCGCCTTAGATGACCTTACTCGTTCCCGCCTCATCCATTAGGATAGCGACGAACTGTTGCCTGTGGGTTACGATACTATAAACACTTTCTTACACGTTACACGAGGGTAGGCTCCTTCAGCCCAACATAATTGGGAGCAGGACACCTAATCCAAGTGTAAAGAGCCATACGGCCGGAGCGGGAGTGCCGACCGGACGGCGGCGACGGGCTTCGCGGGCCGCGATGCGTGGATCGAGGTCCAGCCAAGCAGCGTGCCGGCGCTCCAGCAGTAGGAAGGCACTTGCGGTTGCCGCGCCGTAGATCAGATGGCCGATCAGCGATGGCAGCGCAGTGCCGGCGGCGGCGGTCGTCCACGTGAACGTCCCGCCAAGTAAGATCGGCAGCAGGGTCAGCGGTCCGAGAAACCACCATATCAAGCCATAGACCAAGCCCCAGGCAATGCCGGAGCTGGCGTTCGGCGCTTCGTGGCGGAAGAGCACACCGTAGCTCATGCCGATGAGCGTGCCAATGATCAAGTGCACCAGGAAGCCTGCTGCCGCAGATGTACCACCCATTACATGGGCAATTCGCGGCAACGCGCCAGTCGCAACCATCACCAAGCTGAACAGGAGGCTCCCGCCGACGCTGGCAGCGGCACCCCAGCCCAGGGCGCGTACGGTCGTCGTCCCCGGTCCCTCTACCTCACGGTTGATCGGATCGGACTCGACAAAGAAGCCGATCCAGAGCCGGTCGAAGGCAGCGTAGATCAGGCCCACGATCAGGCCGTAGATAATATGGCCCACCAATGAGCCAAACAGCGCCCCACCCCGCCCGTACGACCAATCGAGCGGGCGACCTTGCAACAGTGGCAGTAATGTAAGTGGCCCCAGGAACCACCAGAACAAACCATAGGCCATGCCCCAGACGAGGCTAGAACCGTAGCCGCGCAAATCTCGCTGGAATAACACACCGAAGCTGATACCGATCACGATCGCAATGGCGTAGTGGATGGTAACACCCACCGTCCGCGAGGTCGACCCAACCAGGCCGGCGATGATCAGAAAGAAGTTGATCTGTTCCATCCACTTGCCAAAGGCCCAGCCACCAACAATCCCGGCGAGGCCACCCACAATCAGCGCTCGTGGCAGGCTAAAGGGATGCTGGCCGCTAGACGAACCGAAGCGGATAGCAGAATAGAGCCCGAGGCCCAGGCCGAGCGGTAGACCGAAACACAGCACGTACCCAAGCAGCTCGGGAAAATGGCTGCGGGCTGTATCAAGCATACCCATCGCAGGGGCATTGTGCAGAAGTGGGAACAATCCCGCCGGGCCGGCCAGCCAGAGCAGGAAGGCGTAGGCCAGAGCCCACAACAGACCGGCACCGGGGCTCAACGGCTGGGATGCGGCGAGCAGCGCGAACACTACGCCATAGAGCCCGCCAAGGAGGATGCCCGTAGTAAACGTGCCCAGTCCTAAGGCGAGATAGACGACCCCCCCAGCACATCCTAGAATGCCGCCGACCAGGAGGCCGGTCGTACGTGGTGAATACATGGTTGACCCTTTTAGGAGGTGGCCGATGTCCGGGCGGCCGGATCCGCTACCACGCCAATGTCAATCGTCTGGACAATGTCGCGGGGAAAGAACAACTCAATCAGCCAGTCGACGAGCACACGAACTTTGCGTTCCAGCCCCGGCAATTTGCTGAGGTAGATCGCGCGCCACATTAGCCAAGCGAGGAGCCCGGAGAAGCGTAGCGAACGGTTGCGGATAAATGGCACGTTCAGTTCGGCGCAGGCGGTGTGATGACCAACGACGCAGAGCACACCCAAGGCAGCGAAATGGAACGGCTTCAGGGGCCGGCCCTCAACGCTGGCCCGGATGTTGTGTGCGACCGTCGCAGCTTCCCGCAACGCGAACTGCGCCGTTGGTGGGCAGGAGGTGCGGAGCTTTGCGTCCGTCACCGCCGCACAATCCCCGAGCGCCCACACACCGCCATGGCCGGGGACGGCCAACATGGAATCTACAAGAACACCGCCCCGTGCATCACGTTCTACCGGAAGCGTCTGGATGAGTGGGTTTGGCATGGTACCGGCCGTCCAGACCAGTGTTTCGGTGGGCAATTCTTCCGCCGGTTTCAGAATTACTACCCCGCGCCGCGCCCCTGCGACGCGCGTGTTTAGCTTGAAGGTGACGCCCCGCGCCGCCATACGCTCACGTGCGTAGACGGCCAGAGGCAGACTCAATTCGGGTAGGATGCGGTCGCGTGAGTGGACCAGGATGATCTCTAGTTCCTCGGGTGGAATATGAGGATAGTAGGCGAGCATACCACGGGCAAAGTCGTTGAGGCCGCCCGCAAGCTCCGCTCCGGCAAAACCGCCACCCGCCACGACGAAGCGCAACAGCGACCGGCGCAGCGCCTGATCGGCCTCTTGATCGGCGCGGTCGAACATCGCAATCACATGGTTGCGAATGCGTATCGCGTCGGCCAGGGACTTGAAGTCGAAGGCCTCCTCCTGCACCTGGGTGAGGCCCAGATAGTTGGAGACCGAGCCCAACGCGAGTACCAGATGATCGAAGGGCAGCTCACGCCCGGCAGCCACATAGTCGTCGGGGGCGATCACGATGTGATGACCCTCCAGATCGATTGCGCTGACGTTACCGCGGACGACCGTCGTGCGCCGCAGGGTGGTTCGCAACGGACTGCTGATATGCGTTGGTTCAAGGCTGCTCGCCGCAACTTCCGCCAGCATTGGTGTGAAAAGCAAGGCGTTGGTATCGCTCACCAGGGTAAAAACGACGCCGGGATCGGCCCCGAATTCCTGCTCGAGATGGACGGCAGTCGTAACACCCGCGAAACCACCGCCGACGATCACGATATGTAGGGGGGCGATGGATTGTGCCGGGGCCGGCAGCTGCTCAGGGCCAAACCAGCGTAGAGCAAGCTGGTTCAACGCCTGGAGGAGCAGGCCAAGGGCTGCACCATAGAGTACCCAACCGACCAGCGTAGGGAACAGGATGCGCATGCCGTTCGCGGTCCACTGTGGCGCTTCTCCAGCCAGCAGTGGGAGCACGACGACACTAATGAGAGCCCACAATGGTACGCCAAGGGCTGCGGCGGTCATCGCACTGTCAATATACGCGCCTAGCGTCAAACGGAAGGCGAGGCCGTAGCCCAGGCCGAGCAACGTACCAAGCAGCAGTCCAAGGCTGCCGTAGTTGAGCGTGGCTGCCAGCACGATACTGCTCGCCAGGCCTGCCACCAATCCAAGGACGCCGCGACGGAGATACCTGTTCACGCGTCACACCTTTCCGCAGTTCGTCTCTATGCTAGCGACAAACTGTTGTATGCGAGTTACGAAAGTCTAAACGCTTTCTTACGTCTTATTTCAGGGTCACCCCGGTCAACGTCATTGCCGCGCCCGGAAGGATTATTTGGCCTGCGCCGCCGGTGATTGTCGTCGACTGCGATGCTTCATAGTTCAATAGAACGGCTTCGACATGACCATCACGAGGATAAAGATCGGCAATGATGCCGTTGCTGGCGGCGATCAGACTCATGGACGCGGGGAATGGCGCGCCGGTAACGTCAGCGGGTCGACCAGGCTGCAATTCGGCCGGCCGCCAGGGTAGTTGTACCCGCAACTGCGCGGCGGAATGCCAGACCGGAATCAAGGGCTGGTTGAAAGCATAGGCTGCACGCCAGGGCGCGGTCTGCATGGCGGTACCGGCGTGCGGGAGGTACGCGTAACGCAGGGTATGATAGCCAGGATCGGTGACCCCTTCGTCGTCGCGGTCGGTTACCTGGCGTCCAAGCATTAAGTTGAGGGTCTGCGTACCGCCAAGTCCCTGCAGGCCGTGCGTGAGGAGCGACAGGCCCGCGCCACCGGATGAAACGTCGGCCCACGCGGTGATCGGATAGAAGACCTCGCGACGATAGGTGACCGTGCCGGAAATGATGGGGCTATCGTCGACCGGGTGCTCGAACGCGGCGAAACCAAGATCGTCGGTGCGGTTTGGGCTGCTACGCGTTGTTGG